>DURG01000148.1 GCA_012837465.1 Propionibacterium sp.
ACTGCGCCCCGGCCGCCCCGTCCCCGTCCCCGACCTCGTGGCTGCGCTCTGGGGCGACGACCCGCCCGAGACTGCCCACAACGCCCTCCAGGTGCACATCTCCGGCCTCCGGCACAACCTGGCACCGCTGGGCGTGGGCATTCACCGCGATGGTGCCACCTACCGGCTGGGCTGCGGCATCGGGGACGTGGACGTGCCCCTGTTCGATGCGCTGGTCACGAGCGGCCAGTCGATGCTCCGGGGCGGGAATCCCGGTCAGGCGCGCACGCTGCTGGAGCGTGCGCTGTCGCTGGCCTCCGCGCCGCTGCTCGCCGGGCAGGACGTGGCGCCGGTGCTGGAGCAGGAACGGCGGGTGCTGACCATGCGGCTGCGCTCCGCGCGCCGCGACCTCGTGATCGCCCTGTACCAGGACGAGGAACCCCAGCGAGCCGTCGAGATCGCCCAGTCGCTGGTGGCCGAGGATCCCCTCGACGAGGCCGCCTGGGCCCGCCTCATGATCGCCCAGTACCACGCGGGACACCCGCACGATGCGCTCGAGGCGTACCTCGAGGCGCGTACCACCATCCTCGAGCAGCTCGGCATCGAACCCTCCCCGCAGCTGGCCACGCTCCACCAGGAGATGCTCAACCACCACGTCCCGGGGACGGCCGAGGACTTGCCCACCAGGGCAGTCAGAGAACCGTATGAACAGGCGGTGTCGATGTGCTGGCTCGTGCAGCCACTCCTGATGCAGGGCAGGATCGGTGAGGCGCGGGCCTGCCTCGATGAGGGCCTAGAGTTGGCCACCCGGCACCGGTTGGGCAGCGCAGGTGTGATGTTCTCCGCGGACGCGGCCCTGGTGGAGCTCGCCGAGGGCAAGCCAGCCGGCGCCATCGGCCTGGCCACCACCGTGTTGGCCCACCTGCAGCCGCGCCTACTGCCCTATTGGATGGCGGCCCTGCGCTGCCTCGCACTGGGTCACGAGCAACTCGGCAACCCCCATCTGGGCAGCAGGTTCCTTGGCGCCTGCCGATGCCGTGGCCGCGCAGTTGGGGCTCACCCCCGATTCCCAGTGGGTACCCTCCCTGATCCCTTCCCTCCAATCCCTACGAGCCTCCGCGGGACATGCGGCCAACCATGCCGTCGGGGCCGCGGATCCTGAGGCGGTGGCCCGACGGTGGATCGCTTCCGTCGAGAAGGCGTGAATCTCGCTCGAGCAGAGTGCTGGAGGCTGCAGCGATTCCGTGGGCACGCTAGATTGGCGGGCAGAGCTTGCACGAAGGAGCAAACATGGCGCACGACCAGTTCGGCGGACTGACCGGGTGGGATTTCGAAGGATTCCACAACGGAGGAGACACGGAACTGTGGCGCCGCCTCGGTAGCAAGGTCGTCACGGTCCATGACGATGAACGCGGCGAGATCACCGGCGTGCGCTTCGCCGTCTGGGCCCCGAACGCGCGCTCCGTGCAGGTCATCGGCAACTTCAACTGGTGGACCGGTGACCAGATGCAGCTCGTGCCTGGTTCGGGCGTCTGGGCCACCTTCATCGAGGGCCTCGGCGAGGAGACGCTCTACAAGTTCCGGATCGAGACTCCGGACGGCCGCTGGATCGAGAAGGTCGACCCCATGGCCAAGTTCAGCGAACAGGCCCCGGCCAACGCCTCGATCGTCTACGAGTCGAAGTACATCTGGTCCGACGACGAATGGATGGCCAAGCGCCGCTCGTCGCAGGCCCACGCCGAACCCATGAGCATCTACGAGGTGCACCTGGGCGGCTGGCGCAAGGGCAAGAGCTACCTTGACCTGGCCGAAGAACTGGTCAGCTACGTCAAGTGGCAGGGCTACACCCACGTCGAGCTCATGCCCGTGGCCGAGCACCCGTTCGAGCCCAGTTGGGGCTACCAGGTCACCGGCTACTTCTCCCCCACCTCCCGTTTCGGCAAGCCCGACGACCTGCGCCACCTGATCGACCGCCTCCACCAGGCCGGCATCGGCGTGATCATGGACTGGGTGCCCGGTCACTTCCCCAAGGACGAGTGGGCCCTTGGCCGCTTCGACGGCACCGCCCTCTACGAGCACGCCGACCCGCGCCAGGGCGAGCACATGGACTGGGGCACCTACATCTTCAACTACGGCCGCAACGAGGTGAAGAGCTTCCTCGTGTCGAACGCGTTGTACTGGGCCCAGGAGTTCCACATCGACGGCTTCCGCGTCGACGCCGTGGCCTCGATGCTCTACCTGGACTACTCCCGCGAGGAGGGCCAGTGGGTGCCCAACGAGCACGGCGGCCGCGAGAACCTCGAGGCCATCGACTTCCTGCGCTACGTGAACCGCCACCTGTACGAGCGCGAGCCCGGCGTCATGATGATCGCCGAGGAGTCCACGAGCTTCCCAGGCGTCACCAAGCCGGTGCATGAG
>DURG01000149.1 GCA_012837465.1 Propionibacterium sp.
GCTCGCGGCTCAGGAAACGGTCACAATTCAGCACCCTCCGAGCTGTGGGCTGTCGGCTCAGGCGACGCGGGAGAGGGGACCGCGGATCACGAGGATCACCAGGTACAGCGGCAGGGCGAAGCCGAGGATGGCCATCGCGGCCAGCCAGATGGCCCAGATCGACGGGTCGAGGTAGAGCAGCAGGGCGGGGATGGTGAGGAAGACCAGCGCCAGTGCCGTGCGCGGCAGGTGGCCCACACCGAGCAGCGCGGCGAGCTTGCCTGCTCGTCGGAAGGGCAGGGCCTTGCCGGCCAGCGGGAAGAACCACACCGCCCAGATCGCCAGCAGGAGGACCCCGACGATCACGCCGGTCTGGGCGGCCAGCGCGCCCCAGCCGTCCATCCGGCCGAGCGCCCAGAACTCCCAAGCGAGCAGAAGGCCGGCACCCAGGACGATGAACCAGCCCAGGGTGGCGGCCTTCCAGCTCGCTCGGAAGTGGCGCAAGTACGTGCGCACCACGCCTGAGCCCTCGTCGTTGATCAGTTCGAGCAACGTGGCGTGGGACGCGGCCAGCGCCGCCCCGGCCGTGACCACGGGCAGCGAGGTGAGGATGAGCAGGACGTTGACCAGCACCACGTCCGCGGCGAGGGCCAACGCCTGCATCACCTTCGAGTCAGGATTCATCTCCTAGACATCATCCCTTGACGGAGCCGGCAACCACGCCTTCGATGATGTGCTTCTGCGCGAACAGGTAGAAGATCACGATCGGGATCACCGCCAGCACCAGCATGGCCATCATGGTGCCCATGTCACGGTTGCCGTTGGAGCCGACGAACTGCTGCACCACCACGGGGATGGTCTTGAAGCGCGTCGACAGGCCGATGACCAGGTAGGGCAGCAGGTAGTCGTTCCACACCCACATGGCGTTGAGGATCGCCACCGTGATCGAGACCGGCTTCAGGATGGGGAAGACCACCTGGAAGTAGGTCTGCACGGGCGAGCAGCCGTCGATGTAGGCGGCCTCCTCGATCTCGAGCGGGATGGACTTCACGAAGCCGGAGAAGATGAACACCGACAGGCCCGCGCCGAAGCCCAGGTACAGCACCACCATGCCCAACGGATTGGACAGGCTCAGCATGTCGGCCAGCTTCACCGTCGGGAACATCACCATCTGGAACGGGATGACCATGGAGAACACCAGCAGGTAGTACAGCGCCGTCGTCCACCACGTCTTGATGCGGGTGATGTAGTAGGCCATCATCGCGCAGAAGAACACGATGACGCCGACGGAGGCGACGGTGATGAAGAACGACCAGCCGATGGCCTCGAGGAAGTTCTGCTTCGTCAGGCCGGTGATGTAGTTCGAGAAGCCCGCCCACATGTCGCCGACCGGCACCGCGAACGGATCCGAGCTGATGGAGAACTTCTGTTTGAAGGAGTTCAGGACGATGAACACGATGGGGCCGAGGAACACCACGACCAGCGCCACCAGCAGCACGTAGATGGCGGCCAGGCCGACGGTGCGGCCGGGGCGCCCTGGACGCTTCTCCTGCGGGGCGGCGATGACGGGGCCACCGACGGCGGCGGCGTTTTCTGCAATGGACGGAGCGCTCACGCCTCGACCTCCCTGCTCCGGGTGGCGCGCAACTGGATCAGCGCGATCGCCACGACGACGATGACGAACAGGACCGCCTTGGCCTGGCCGACGCCCTGCCTACCGATCTGGGAGAACATCGTCTTGACGATGTTGAGCGCCACCATCTGGGTGCGGTCCATGGGCGCGCCGTCGGTCAGGGCGAGGTTCTGGTCGAACATCTTGAACGAGCTCGACAACGTGAGGAACAGGCAGATCGTGATGGTCGGCATGATCATCGGGATCGTGACGTTGCGCAGGGTCTGCCACCTGCCCGCGCCGTCGATGGCGGCGGCCTCGTTGAGCTCGGTCGGCACGTTCTGCAGGCCTGCGATGTAGATGACCATCATGTAGCCCACCTGCTGCCAGTTCACCAGGATGATCAGGCCGATGTAGCCGTACTTCCAATCAGCCACCAACGTGGTGCCGTAGTTGGCCAGCACCGCGTTGATCATCGACTGCCAGGTGTAGCCCAGCACGATGCCGCCGATGAGGTTGGGCATGAAGTAGATGGTGCGGAAGATGTTGGTGCCGCGCAGCTTCTGCGTCAGCAGCTTCGCGATGGTGAAGGCGAACAGGTTGACCGTGATCACCGACGCGACGACGACCAGGATGGTGAACCAGAACGAGCCGAGGAACCCGTCGTTGGGGTCCAGCGCCCGCTGGTAGTTCTGCAGCCCCACCCATTCGGCGTTGGTGATGGTGGTGAACTTGGTGAACGACAGGTACAGGCCGATGAAGAACGGTGCCAGGAACGCGATCAGGAATGCGGCCGACGTTGGCAACACGAACAGCGGAAAGTACTTCTTCAGTGATCTCTGCATGTGATGACTCCCTATGTCCCCGTCGGCGTCACTGCCGGGGAACGGGGCGATGGGGCGGGCCGGTCAACGGCCCGCCCCACACGCTGGTGGGCGCGATCAGTTGCCGCCGACGGCGGCCTTCTCGGTGGCCCAGTTGTCGACGACGCCCGACACCACGGCGTCCCACTCCAGGTTGCCGGAGGCGTACTGGGCGAGCAGCTGCGCGAAGTCGTCCTTGAACTTGGACGACGGCATGGTGGTGAAGACCCACGGCACGGCCGTCAGGTCGTCGTTGGTGATGTAGCGGTTGATCTCCTTGGCCAGGGGATCAGAGGGCGTGTTGTCGCCGAAGGCCTTGAACGGGGCGATGAAACCCAGGTCCTCGGTGACGTACTTCATGCCGTCCTCGTCGGTGAACAGCCAGTTGATGAAGTCGATGGTGGCCTGCTGGTCAGCCTCGCTGGCCTCCTTGTTGACGGCCATGAAGGCCTCGGTGCCAACGTTGATGCCAATCTTCTCCTCGCCCTCGTGGCCGACGTAGATGGGGAGGAACTTGATGTCCTCCTCAGCAACCGAGTTGCCCTCGACCTCGCTGATCTGGCTCCACGCCCAGTTGCCGTTCTGGACCATGGCGGCCTTGCCGGTGGCGAACTCGGCCATCGAGTCCGTGACCGTCTTCGACGGGGCCAGGGTCTGCTCGACGGTGGAGTTGGTCAGGTACAGGTCGAAGATGTTCTTGAACTCCTCGTTGAACGAGAACTTCAGCTCCTCGGCATCGGTGATGCCGTCGGCCTCGTACTCGTAGTACAGCGGGGTGTTGAACAGGTGGGTCTGCCAACGCCAGGCCTCACCGGTGGCCAGCGACGTCGAGGCGAACACGCCGTCGAGGCCGAGGTCCGCCTTGCGGGCCTGCATGTCGTCGGTGACTTCCTTCAGCTTCGCGAAGTTGTTGATCTCGTCCATGGAGGCGGCCTTGGCCCCGTCCATGGCGAAGTAGTCACGCATGATCGCGTCGTTGTAGATGATGCCGAAACCCTCGACGGCCAGCGGCACGCCGTAGACCTTGCCGTCCTCACCCTTGAGCGCGAGCCCCGGATCGCTGAGGTCCTTGGCGAAGTCCGTCTCGGTGAGATCGGCGGCGTAGTTCTGCCAGCTCACGAGGCCGACGGGGCCGTTGATCTGGAACAGGGTGGGGGCGTCGGACTTCGTCATCTCGGCCTGGAGCGTCTGCTCGTAGGTGCCGGAAGCGGCGGTGACGACCTTGACCTCGACGCCGGTCTCCTCGGTGTACTTCTCGGCGATCTCGCCGTAGGTCTCCTCGGATTCGGGCTTCCAGTTGAGGAAGTACACGGAGCCTTCGCCGTCTCCGCTGCCCTCGTCGTTGCCGCAGGCGGCCAGGCTGCCGACGGCAAGCGTCGCAGCGGCTGCCAGCGCGATGGTGCGCTTCATGTTCTTCATGTGAATCAAGTCACTCCTCAGGTGATCCGGTACTCGTGCCCCTGCATCGGGGCCTCGGATGATCGGCCCGAGCCCAACATCGGTCGCGGTTCGATCACGCCGATTTGATCGTGCCACAAGTCGTTGCCGAACAGTGTTCAGAGTGGGTCACGGTTCTACAACGATTTTGCTCGTTCAAATTCTTCCGCTGGTGGGCGGCTCTTTGGTGGACGGGACCAGTGGGGCGATTCCGCCAGTCGTGGGCTGCCTACTGGTGGGCGTCGGGCCGACGGCGCAGCGGCGCGAGCGCGACCAGCCCCGTGTAGATGGCCGCGGATCGCTCGGACGGATCCTCCTGCGTCTCGACCCCCGCGGAGGCCGCCTCCGGATCCTCCTCGAACTCCTGCACGATGCCGTGGAGGCGCGCGGCCAGCGCCCGCGCCTGATGCCGGGTCAGTTGCAGGGAGGTGGCCTCGGAGTGGGCGAGCGTCTCCGAGCCGTCGGCCATGGCCTCGATGATCGCCTGCTGCACCTCTGAATGGATCAGGCCGAGCGACGCGGCCGTGGCCGTGCGGTAGGCCGCATCGTCCTTGAGGAGGCCCAGGTCTGCGTTGATGTCGGGCCGGCCCAGCTTCCACACCCGCTCCCGCGCATCGCGGGCCAGTTCGGGCGCCTCGACCAGGATCCCCACATCCGCGAGGGTGCGCAGATGGAAGCTGATCGAGTTGACCGGCTCGCCCAGTTCCGAGGCGATGTCCGTGGCCCTGGCATGCCCGAGTCCGTTGACGACGGCGATGATGCGCCAGCGCAGCGGGTGGGACATGGCCTTCATCATCGCCGGGTTGGCTGCCGGTGTGCTCATGCCCCGAGATTAGTCCCTGGAAGGAAAGTGTGCGAGATACATTGCACAAGAATACTTGCGCAAGTGAGGCACCTACCTCCTGTGGCTGGCGGGCGATACGGCCCAGCAACTCGGGCTCGGCCTGGGCAGCTTCGCCATGCCGCTGCTGACGTTGATCGTCACCGGCTCACCCACCGTCGCTGGCACGGTGGGGGCTGTGCAGTTGGTGGGCGGCGTCGTCGGCTTTCTGCCCGGTGGCGTGCTCGCCGACCGGTTCGATCGCCGAATCCTGCGTGCCTGGTCCGCTGGGATCGGGCTCGCCTTGTCCCTCTGGTTGGCGGGGTTGGCTGCGTTCGGCTGGCTCGACGTGTGGTCGCTGGTCAACATCGGCTTCCTGCTCCAACTGCGAGCCAGCCTGTTCACCCCGGCCTCGGAGGCCATGCTGCGCACCGTGGTGCACAAGCGGCAGTTGGCGCAGGCCGTGGCCAACAACCAGGGCCGCGACGCCGCAGTCTCGCTCGTCAGTGGCCCACTCGGCGGAGTGCTCCTCGCCTGGGGCCACAGCGTCCCGTTCATCGGGCAGGCGCTGTCCTTCCTCGTGATGTGGCTGACCAACCAGCGCATCGGCGGTTCCCA
>DURG01000150.1 GCA_012837465.1 Propionibacterium sp.
ACAGGTCCGAGGGAAGCTGCGGGGGCCCTTCGTCGCTCGTAGAACTCGCGCCAGGGGCCAGACGCGTCAGAGGACGTCGAGGTAGGGGTCCGACGGCGGGGCGTCGATGATGCCGGCCGACTGCAGGAACTCCCCCATCCGGCCGAACGCCGCGGTGTCGACGGCGACGCTGACCTCGCCGTCGCGCTGCCAGAGGCCGGCGGTCGCCGCCAGCACCTTCTCGGCGGTGGCCCGCTGCTCCGGCTCCGCCATGGCGGGCACGTGCTCGGCGGTGGCGTCGAGGGCCAGCTGGGGATCGGCGATGATGGCCTCCTCCGCCTCCTGCATGCCCGACGCGACGGCGCGCAGCACGTCCTCGGGCACCGTGGTGCCGGGCGTGACCAGGCTGGGCCCCACGAGCAGTGCCTCGGCGGGGTCGAACACGGGGATCGAGAGGGAGGCGATGGCCTGGTTGCTGAGTTGGACGCCCTCGTTGTTGACGAATCCCATCGCGAAGTCCACCTGCCGGGCGGCCAGCGCGGACAGCGTGGTGTAGCCGATGTCGACCAACTCCACGTCTGCCTCGGTGAGGCCCGCCTCGTGGATGGCGCACAGGGCGGCGTAGTAGCTGGAGCCGAAGTGGCCCGGGATGCCCAGGGTGGCGCCCTTGAGCACCTCGAGCCCGGCATCGGAGCCGTGCACGGCAGGGTCGCCGCCCATCACGTTGAGGGGATAGGTCTGGTAGGCGGTGGCGAAGGTGCGCAGGTCGTTGCCGCCAGCCTTGGCCACCATGGCCTCGTCGGCAGAGGCAAACACGATGTCCTCCTGGCCACCGAGCACCGCGCCCCAGAGGTCTTCCTGCTGCCCGTGGTGGCGCAGCGTCACGTCGAGGCCGTGCTTGGCGAACAGCCCTTCCTTCACGCCTACGTAGAAGGGGCTGAACTGCACGTTGGGGATGAAGGTAAGCCCGACGGTGAGCTTGCCGTCGCCCACGGCCTCGGGTTGCTGTTCCCCGCACGCCGAGAGCCCGGCGGCTGCGCCGGCGGCGAGGGAGGCCAGCAGTATGCTGCGTCGATTGATCATGTTGTTTCTCCTTGCAGGCGGGCCACTGCCGCTCGCTCCACCAGTTGGATGAGCCCGTACAGGGCCATGGCGGAGAGGCTGATCCAGGCCACCACTGCGAAGACGCCGGTGGTGTCTGCGGCCTCTCGGGACAACGTGAGGAGGGTGCCCAGGCCCGCGCCGCCCATGACGAGTTCGCCGACGACCGCGCCGGTCATGGCGAGCACCACGCCGCCGCGCACGCCGGCCAGCACCGCGGGTGCCGCCATGGGCAACTCGATGTGGACCAGGCGCTGCCACGAGTTGGCGCCGTCGAGGAGGGCGTTTTCCACCACGCGCATGTCGAGGGACCGGAATCCGACGATGGTGGTGGTGACCATGGGGAAGAACGCGACGATCGCACACAGCACCGCGATCGGGATGGTGCCGTAGCCGATCCACAGCACCAGCAGCGGCGCGGTGGCCACCAGCGGCACCGTCTGGGTGATCGCGACGACGGGCTCCATCACCGCCGCCAGCAACCGCGAGTGCGTGATGACGATCCCCAACGGGATGGCGATCACCAGCGCGAACGCGACGCCCAGCAGCGCGGCGAGCAGCGTGGGCGACAGGTAGCGCCACGCGATGCCGAGTTGCGCCTGCGAGGCCATGCGCACGACGACGTCGTCCGGGCCCGGCAGGTACAGCGGTGCGATCAGGCCACTGGCCGTCACTGCCCACCACACCAGCACCGCGAGGGTGAATGCGATGGCGGCGGGCAGCCAGCGGCCAGCGGTGGGCCTGGTGCGCGCGGGGTAGGCAGACCACAGCCCGAGGTGGGCAAGGCTGCGCGCCCTGCGTCGCTCTGCGGTGGTCATGGCCCCGTCACTCCTTCTCCAGGCCCGGGGCGCGCGCCATGCGGACGACCTTCGTCCCTCGATACCCGCTCGTTCGTACCTCACGAGCGCACTCGGGACGCGGCATCGCGCCGAATGGCGACGAGTTCCTCCCATCCAGACTCTGACTGTCGGTCTCGGAATTTCACCGAGTCAACTCCGAGGCTTGCGCCAAGGAGGTCGCGGACTTTGACCGCCGGTTCGGACTTTCACCGACCCCGGAACACGTTTGCCTCACACCTTAGCACCGGCGGGAGGGGAGCCGGCTCAGCCCTTCCAGAACACCTCATCGACGACGCCCGCCGCCCGGCGCAACAGGCGACGGGTGTCGTCCACGAGGCGGGAGGCCTCACCAGAGCGGTAGCCGAGCAGCAGCGCAATGGCGGCCAGTTCCCTGGTGTCGGACGGGAGGGAGTCGCCTGCGCGGCCGCGCACCAGCATGATGGCGTCGCGCAGCATGCTGGCCCGGTGCCAGGCCTCGGAGAGGCGCGCGGACTGGCCGTCCGTGAGGATCTCCAGCCTGGCCAGCAGCGCGAGGGTGTCCAGCGTCGAGGTGGCCCGCAGCCCGGGGTGCTCGTGGGCGTGTTGCAGTTGCAGCAACTGCGCGGTCCACTCGACGTCGGAGAGCCCGCCGGGGCCGAGCTTGAGGTGGCGTTCCTTGGGCACCCCGCGCGGGATTCGCTCGTTCTCCATCCGCGACTTGAGCTTGCGGATCTCGGAGACCTGTTGCCGTGTGAGCCCACCCTCCGGGTACCTGAACCAGTTGATCCCCGCCAGCAACGGGTGGGTCAGCGCGCTGTCTCCGGCCCCGTGGCGGGCGCGCAACAGCATCTGGGCCTCCCACGTGGAGGCCCACTTCTCGTAGTAGGCGAGGCACGAAGAGATCGTGCGCACCTGTGGCCCACCCTTGCCCTCGGGCCGCAGGTCCGTGTCGATGGCGAGGGCGGGATCCGGGCCGGGCTTGCCGATCAGGTCGGCCGCGCGTCGAACCAGGTCCGTGGCCCGGGCGAGGTCGTCGCCCTCGGTACCATCGGGCACGACGAACATGCAGTCGGCGTCGGAGGAGTAGCTCATCTCATAGCCGCCCCAGCGCCCCAGCGCCACCACCCCGATCGGCGGGGCGTCGATCTCGCGTCGGGCCAACTCCAGGCCGGCGTCGACGGTGGCGGAGGCCAGGTCGCTGAGCGCGGTGCCCACGGCGGCGAGATCGGCGTGCCCGAGCACGTCGCTGAGTGCCACGCGGCAGAGCTCGGCCCGGCGTAGGGCCCGCACGGAGGACGTGGCCTGCTCGAGGTCGTCGTAACGCGCGACGGCCCGGCTCATCGCGTCGGTGAGCTCATCGACGGAGCGCGGGCGCAGATCGTCGGTGCTGGCCAGCATCCGGATGTGTTCGGGGGCCCGCTTGAGGAGGTCGACGACGTACCTGCTCGACGACGCCACCCGGGCCAGGCGCTGGGCCATGTAGCCCTCGTCGCGCAGGGCCCGCAGGTACCACGACGTGGCGCCGAGCGACTCGGAGAGTTGCCGGAAGGCGAGCAGCCCGAAATCCGGGTTGGGGCCGTCGGCGAACCACTGCAGCATGGCAGGCAGCAGTTGGCGTTGGATCTCGGTGCCCCGGTCCGAACCCGTGGTCAGCGCCCGGATGTGGCCCAGCCCGGATTGCGGATCCGCGAAGCCCAGCGCGCGCATGCGGGTGCTGGCCGCCTCGGTGCTGAGCTGCAACTCGTCGGTGCGCAACGGGGTGACGGCGTCGAGCAGCGGGGAGAAGAACAGCCGCTGTTGCAGGCGGCGGACGCGGCGGGTGGAGTCGCGCCACTTCGCGCCGAGCTCCTCGGCCGTGAGCCCCATGGAGCGGGCCACCTGGCTGACGGCCTCCTCCTCGTCCGGCACGAGGTGGGTGCGGCGCAGCCGGCGCAACTGGACGCGGTGCTCGAGCACCCGCTGGAAACGGTAGGCGCGGCTGAGTTCGGCGCCGTCGGCGCGGCCGATGTAGCCGGAGGCCACCAGGGCCATCAGCCCGCCGAAGGTGCCCCGCGAGCGGATCCGCTCGTCGGCCCTGCCGTGGACGAGTTGGAGGAGTTGGACGGAGAACTCGGTGTCGCGCAGGCCACCGGAGCCCAGCTTGATCTCGCGCTCGGCCTGCTTGGCGGGGATCAGGGAGATGACGCGCTCGCGCATGGCGCGCACCTCGGTGAGGAAGCCGGGACGCTCCCCCGCCTGCCACACCAACGGCCAGACGAGGTCGACGAACTCCTGGCCCAGCTCAAGGTCGCCGGCCGCGGGGCGCGCCTTGAGCATGGCCTGGAACTCCCAGTTCTTCGCCCACTTGGCGTAGTAGGCGCGATAGCTCTCCAGGGTGCGCACCAGCGGCCCGGCCTTGCCCTCCGGGCGCAGGGCGGCGTCGACGGGCCAGATGCTGCCTTCGGCCGTGTGTGCGGAACAGATGCGCGCCTGCGCGGCGGCGAGCTTCGCTGCGACGGCGAGGGCGGCGTCCGCGTCTGCCCCCTCTGCGGGTTCGGCCACGTAGATGACGTCCACGTCGGAGATGTAGTTGAGCTCCTCGGCGCCGGTCTTGCCCATGGCCAGCACGGCCAGCCGGGCCAGCTCCCAGCCGGGCACCTCGGCGCGGGCATAGGCCAGTGAGAGGTCGAGCACGGCGTCGGCGACGTGGGAAAGCTCGGCGGCGACCTCGTGGACCAGTTCCTCGGGCTCGGGCGCCGCCAGGTCCCGGGCGGCGATCTCGATCAGTGCGGCCCGGTTCGCCAGGCGAAGCGCGTCGGGGCTGCCCGGGGCGACGCCGTCGACGACGTGGATGCGGTGGGCGAAGAACGCGCGCCAGCCGTCGTGGCCCCGGTGCTGGGGTTCGACGGCGAGCACCCGCGACTCCGTGGGGTGGCGCACCAGCGTCTGCGCGAGCACGCTGGAGCCGCCCAGCACCAGCAGCAACCGGTGGAGCCAGCCCTCATCGGCCGCGATCTCCCGGAACAGGGCAGGTGACGCGGCCTCGAAGCGTTCGAGGGAATCCAGCGCCAGGTCACGGTCCGCGACGGGTTCGAACATCGCGAGGTCGACGGGGGGCTCACCGCCGAGCCGTGCCGTCCACCGCTCCCAGACGCGGGCCGCGCCGCTGGCGGAGGCGAATCCCCTGCGCGCGAACTCTCCCACCGGGGACTGGTACCTGCCCATGGGTTCACACTAACGTTCCCTGCGCCCGGCGCATAAGCTTGGCCATCATGTTCAAGCCCACGCCCATTGTCGTCGCCGCGCTGCGCGAGCGCCTCGACGCCGACGGCGTGGCTGCGCTGGACGCCGAGCTGCGGCTCCGGCGCCCCGATCTCACCCACCTGCTGCTGCGCGCCGCCGCCGACCCCTCCCCTCTCGGACGGGATCTGCTCGCCGCCGTCGCCCGCGCGGGCTGCTCGCTGCTGGGCGAGCGCCATCCGGGCGCGACGATCGAGGTGCGGGTGCCCCCGTTCGCCGCGGTCCAGATCGGCTTCGAGGCCGGCTCGCGCCACAC
>DURG01000151.1 GCA_012837465.1 Propionibacterium sp.
CAGCGCCTTCGTCGTTCGCTTGCGCTCACGCTCAGGGACCAAGCTGTCGTCAGGGTCGTGGACAGGCGGCGGACAGCGCAGGGGTCCAAGTGCCGGGGCCGGTGAAGGCGACCTCGGCCAGCCCCTGCCATGCGGCGGCCTCGGCCAGCAACGGCGCCACCCGCACGGTCAGCTCAGCAGACCGACCGGCGGCCCCAGGCTCGATGTGCGCGTGCTGGACCCGCAGGATGCCGGCCTTCCGGTCTGCCTTGAGGTCCACCCGACCCACCAACTCGTCGTCGACCAGTACCGGCAGCACGTAGTAGCCGTGCTCCCGCTGGGCCGCGGGCGTGTAGATCGAGATGCGGTAGCGGAAGCCGAACAGCCGCTCGGCGCGCGGGCGGAACCAGACGAGGGGATCGAACGGGGACAGCAGCGCGGCGGCGGTGACCGTGCGAGGCACCCGCTGGCCGCGTGCCAGCCAAGCTTGCTGGGCCCAGCCGTCGACCTCCACTGGCTCCAACTCGCCGCGCGACACCAGCGTCTCCACTGCGCTGCGGGCTGTGGCCACCTTGAGCCGCGGGTAGTCCGCCAGGTCGGCGAGCGTCGCCACCCCGTACGCGACAGACGCGCGACGGATCAACTCCACGATCGCCTCGTCCTGCGGCACCTCTGCGCGGGCCTCGGGAGGCAGCACATCGTCAGCGGCCGCGAGGATCCGCTCGAAGCGGTCGCGGCCCACGACGACGAGGTCGCCTCGCCGCCACAGCAGCGTCGCCGCCCAGTAGGCCTCGTTCTTGTTCCACCACCCGCCGGCGGTGGGGACGTTCTGCGGATGGTCGAGGTCCTTGATCCGCATGGGTCCAGAAGCCCTGAACTCGTCGAGCACCTCGCCGAGGAGGCGCTGGTTCGCGGCCATCCACTTCGCGGTGGACGGCTTCTCGGGCCGGGCCCGGTGCCAGGCCCAGAGCGGCCAGTCGGCCACCGGGAGGATGGCCGCCTCGTGGGCGAGGTACTCGGTGTACGCGCCCAGTTTCGTGGCCCGTTGGTCGTGGTGGATGAGCCGATCGAGGGCGGTGCGGTCAAAGCGCCCGAGGCGTGAGAACAGCGGGAGGTAATGGCTGCGCTCGAAAACGTTGACCGTGTCCAACTGCAGGACGCCGAGCCGGGCGATCTCCCGGCGCAGCGACGCCGGGCCCACCTTCGCGGGACGGGGCCGGTTGAGCCCCTGCGCGTCGACGGCGATGCGCCGCGCAGCGGCCAAGCTGAGGCGACGCGCCATCAGGAGCCGGCCTCGACCTCGGCGATCGGGCGCGGCCACGCGCCCAACTCCTGCCACACGAAGTTGGGTACGCGGCCGAAGAAGCCGTGGAGGAACTGCGAGGCCCAGTCGATGTCGGCGGGCAGCCACCTCCCGCCGTCGCCTACGCGGATGACGCCGCTGGCGATCTGGAACTTCGGTGCGTCGGAGCTCATGAGGTACTCCATCTGGCGCTGGTGGATGACAGCGGAGCCGAAGCGTGGGTCGTCGGTGCGGACGGTGAAGCGGCGGTTGAAGTCCTCCCATTCGAACGTCTGGGAGCGCCCGAACAGGCCCCAGTTGACCGAGAGGTCCTGGAACGGGAACGTCGTGCGGAACTCGCACAGCGTCTCCTCGTGGTGGCGGATGTCGGTGCGGGTGCGGCCCTCGGCATCGGTGCGGGTGTGGCGGGTCTTCCAGGTGTGGCGGAGCCGGACGAAGGGCAGCCCGCCGTTGTGGGCGAGGATCACGTCGTGGGCCTCGTGGTCGAAGCCGCCGCCGGTGTAGTTGACGTTGCCAAGGTACTCGTTGGCCTGGGGCAGGTAGACCCACTCGGGCCGCTCGTAGAAGCTCAACTGGGCGGGGGCGTCCGGCCAGGTGAGTTGGGCGGCGGTCGAGTTCAGCAGCGAGGCACGGATGGCGGCGAGCTGTTCGACGGCGTCCTCGAGCGGATCCGCTTCACGGGGCGCGTCGACCAGGACGATGCAGGCGTGGTCCACCGTCACGCGGTACGGGCCGCGTAGGTGCGGTGCGATGGCGTCCATGAGGATCCCCGCGTAGCCCTGGTCAGGGGCGGAGGCAGTGAACTCGCCCGCGGTGATGGGCTCGCCGAGGTTCGGCAGGTCGCCGATCGTCCCGCGGCTCACCGCACCGGGCGGCAGTGAGCGGGGGAGCGGCATCGCCACGGCATAGCCGTAGCTGCGCCACTCGGTGCTGGAGTACTTGAAGGCGCTGAAGGGGATGCCGTCCTTCGCCTTGCCGAGCCACTGGTCGTCGACCTTCCGGTCGAACCCGACACCGAAGGGCGGCACGTTCAACCCGAAGGCGATCTGGATCGACGGCGAGGTGATGAACTCCCAGCCCTTGGCCCGCAGCGACTCCACGTAGCGGTGCCGCATGATGCCCCACACCGCGAAGCCGGCAGCGGCGAGCGCCAGCAGGATGAGCACGAAGACCATGAAATCGGGCATTGGGAACCTCCGTGCTCAAGTGTGGCAGCCGCCGCGATCAGGAGACGTACAGGGTGACCGTGCTACCCACGGCGACGCTCGTGCCGGCCTCAGGGTTGGTGCCGTTGGCGATGTTGAGGAGGAGGGGGAAGTTGGTGGCACGCTCCACCGCGACGACGAGGTCGAGGTCCTCCAGCATCTGCTGGGCCTCGTCGGAGTTCTTGAGGGCGACGTCCGGGATGGTGACCATGACGGGGCCGAGCGACCGCACCAGGGTGACCTTCGTGCCGCGGAAACCGGTGCCCTCCCGCGGGTCCTGGCGGATCACCCGGCCGGCCTCCACCGTCGCCGAGTTCTCCTCCTCGACGGCGACCTCGAAGCCCAGTTCCTGCAGCTCCTCGATGGCCTTGCCGGTCTGGCCGCCCACGTGGTCGGGGATACGGATGGGCTCGCGGCCCTTCGACACGGTCAATTGAACCGGTGTCTCAGGCTTGAGTTGGGCGTTCTCCTCCTCGGAGGCGCTGATCACGACGTCCTTCTCCACGGTCTCGGAATAGACCTCGGAGACCGTGCCGAGGAGGAAGTGCTCGCGGATCTTCTGCGCGGCCGCCTCCCGGTTGAGGCCCACCACGGCGGGCATGGGGTAGCGCTCTGGCCCCTTCGAGAGCACCAAGGTGATGTCGGTGCCACGGAAGACGCGTTCGCCGGCCGTGGGATCCGTGCTGATCACGATGCCGGCCGGCACCGTCTCCGAGTACTCCTCGACGACGGTGGGCACGTCGAGCGAGTTCACCGTCGCGGATTCGCGGGCCTTGGCCTCGTTCATGGTGGCCATGGCGGGCACGGTGGTGAACCGGCCGTCGAGCCACCACCACGAGCCGAGCCCGGCAGCCGCTGCGATGAGCAGGATCACGAGAACGAGGGCGACCCCGCGTCGCCTGCGGTGGACCGGGTCGTCCGAGATGTGCAGGTGCGGGAAGACGGGCGTGCGCTGGCTGCGCGGGTACGGGCTCACCGGGGAGCGCGGCACCACCGGTTCGGCGGGGCTGACCGCCACCGGTGACGGGGCCGGAGCCGGAGACGGCTGACGCTCGGGCCGTGGAGCCGGGCGCCAGTGGTTGTGCGGCGGCGCGACGACCGTGGCCTGGCCATCGGCGCTCGGCCTCGGCCGGTCGGAGGTGCGGCGCATCGGCTCGACCTCATGCTCCG
>DURG01000152.1 GCA_012837465.1 Propionibacterium sp.
ACCTCGACAAGGCCTACAAGGAGATCGCAGACCAGGTGAGCATCCCTGGCTTCCGCAAGGGCAAGGTCCCCGCGACAGTCATCGACCAGCGCTTCGGCCGTGGCGTCGTGCTCCAGGAGGCCATCAACGAGGCCATCCCGGACACCTACAACACCGCCATCGACGAGCACAAGGTCTATCCGATGGCCCAGCCCGAGGTGGAGATCACCAAGCTCGAGGACAAGGACGTCGTCGAGTACACCGCCGAGGTGGACATCCGCCCCGAGTTCGACCTCCCCGAGTTCGACAAGATCGAGGCCACCGTCGACGCCCAGTCGTCCATCGACGAACTCGTCGAGGAGCGCATCGAACTGCTGCGCCAGCGCTTTGCCACCAACACCGACGTCAAGCGCAAGTCGAAGAAGGGTGACGTGCTCACCCTCAACCTCAAGGCCACCAAGGACGGCGAGGAGCTCGATGACGCCGCCGCCGAGGGCATCACCTACGTCATCGGCGATGACCAGGGCATGCTCGAGGGCCTCGACAAGGCCGTCAAGGGCCTCAAGACCGGCGAGGTCGCCAACTTCACCTCGACGCTCGTGGGCGGCGCCCACCGCGGCGAGGAAGCCGACATCGAGGTCGAGGTCGTCAACGTCCAGGAGCAGGAGCTCCCCGAGGTCGATGACGAGTTCGCCCAGCTGATCTCTGAGTTCGACACCGTCGACGAGATGAAGGAAGACCTCCGCGCTGGCGCCGAGCAGCAGGTCCGCGCCGACCAGATCACCGATGCCCGCGACAAGGTCCTCGAGGCCGTCCTGGAGAAGGTCGACTTCGAGCTGCCCGAGGGCGTGCTCAAGAACGAGCTCGAGGCCCGTCGTGCCGACATCGAGCGCCAGCTCGCCCGCGGCGGCCTGACCGTCGAGCAGTACCTTGAGCAGACCGAGGACGAGGAGGCCGAGACGGTCGACGAGTTCTGGTCCGAGATGGACAAGCGCGCCACCGACGCGCTGCGCGCCCAGATCATCCTCGACGTCTACGCCGAGGAGAAGTCGATCGACGTCTCCCAGCAGGAACTCACCGAGCTGATCTTCCGTAAGGCCCAGCAGTCCGGCACCACGCCGCAGGACGAGATCAACCACATGATGGAGCACAACCACATGCCCGAGTGGATGGCCGAGATCCGTCGCGGCAAGGCCCTGGCCGAGATCTGCGCCGCCGCCACCGTCAAGGATGCCGACGGCAATGACGTCGACACCTCCCTGGCCTCCGTAGAGGAGGAGGACGCCGAGTAAGGCTCCCTCCACCAGGCCCACGACGCCGCCTGCCCCCGCACGGGGCCGGCGGCGTCGGCCATTCCGGGCCGCGCGCGTGCACGCTGTGCGCGAACAGGGCCCGGTTCGCTTCGGTTGTCGGAATCACCCGGTAGGTTATTGGTGTGACTCAGACTCCAATCGACCCCGTCCGGATGGCCGGTCCCGCGGGCACCGGCCTCGGCATGACAGACAACGTGTACTCCGCGCTGTTGGCCAACCGCATCATCTTCCTCGGCTCCGAGGTGCGTGACGAGAACGCCAACGCGATCTGCGCGCAGATGCTCCTGCTCAACGCGGAGGATCCCCACAAGGACATCTACCTCTACATCAACTCGCCAGGCGGGTCGGTGGATTCCGGCATGGCCATCTTCGACACCATGCAGTGGATCAGCAACGACGTGGCCACCGTCGCGATGGGCCTGGCTGCCTCCATGGGCCAGTTCCTGCTCTCGGCGGGCACGCCCGGCAAGCGCTTCGCGCTGCCACACAGCCGCATCATGATGCATCAGCCTTCGGGCGGCCTCGGCGGCACCGCGTCGGACATCCGCATTCAGGCGGAGCAGTCGCTGCACATCAAGAAGACCATGGCCGAGCTGATCGCCGAGCACACGGGGCAGCCGGTCGAGCAGATCGAGGCGGATTCGGACCGTGACCGCTGGTTCACCGCGGAGCAGGCCCTCGAATACGGCTTCATCGACCACGTCTACGAGCGTGCGTCCCAGATCCAGTCGGAGGCTCCGAACCAGTGATGAACATGAACCCCCTGCCCCAGGGCATCGCCCCCGAAGGCGCCAACATGAACTACTACATCCCCCAGTGGGAGGAGCGCACCAGCTACGGAGTGCGCCGTGTGGACCCGTACACCAAGCTGTTCGAGGACCGCATCATCTTCCTGGGCACTCCCATCAGCGACGAGGTGGCCAACGCGGTCATGGCGCAGTTGCTCTGTCTCCAGTCGATGGATCCGGAGCGCGACATCTCGATCTACATCAACTCGCCCGGTGGCTCGTTCACCGCGTTGACGGCGATCTACGACACCATGCGCTACATCAAGCCGGACATCCAGACGGTGTGCCTCGGCCAGGCCGCCTCGGCCGCCGCCGTGATCCTCGCCGCCGGCACCAAGGGCAAGCGCCTCGCGCTGCCCAACTCCCGGATCCTGATCCACCAGCCCGCCACCGAGGGCGGCTACGGCCAGTCCTCGGATCTGGAGATCCAGGCCCGCGAGATCCTGCGCATCCGCTCCCTCATGGAGGAGATGCTCGCGGCTGACACCGGCCAGGAGGTCGAGAAGGTCAGCAAGGACATCGAACGCGACAAGTTCCTGACGGCCCAGGAGGCCATCGAGTACGGCATCGTCGACGACATCCTGCCCTCGCTCAAGGGCCTCTGATCCCAAGCCCGTTCCGCTGGGTGTGTCTCCGCTGGGCGCACCCGGCGGCGGGTAGTGTGGACGGTGAACAAGTGGTCCCGTCAGTGACAGGAGGTGGACGTCGTGGCACGCATCGGTGAATCCGGCGACCTGTTCAAGTGCAACTTCTGTGAGAAGACCCAGAAGCAGGTCAAGAAGCTCATCGCCGGCCCAGGCGTCTACATCTGTGACGAGTGCATCGGCCTGTGCAACGAGATCATCGAGGAGGAGTTTCCGGACACCCCGGAGACCAACATCGACAGGGAGCTGCCCAAGCCGCGCGAGATCCGCGACTTCCTCGACACCTACGTCATCGGCCAGGACAGCGCCAAGAAGACGCTCGCCGTCGCCGTCTACAACCACTACAAGCGCATCCAATCCGAGCACGGCGCCCGCGGCCGCCGCGCGGAGGACGACGACGTGGACGTGGGCAAGTCCAACATCCTCCTCATCGGCCCCACCGGTTGCGGCAAGACCTATCTCGCGCAGACCCTCGCCAGGATGCTCAACGTCCCGTTCGCGATGGCGGACGCCACCGCGTTGACGGAGGCCGGCTACGTCGGCGAAGACGTGGAGAACATTCTCCTCAAGCTCATCCAATCCGCTGATTTTGACATCGCCAAGGCCGAGACGGGCATCATCTACATCGACGAGATCGACAAGGTGGCCCGCAAGTCGGAGAACCCCTCGATCACCCGAGACGTCTCCGGCGAGGGCGTGCAGCAGGCACTGCTGAAGATCCTCGAAGGCACCGTCGCCGCCGTCCCGCCGCAGGGCGGCCGCAAGCACCCGCACCAGGACTTCCTGCAGATCGACACCACGAAGATCCTCTTCATCGTCGGCGGCGCCTTCGCCGGCCTGGAGGAGATCATCAACCAGCGGGTTGGGAAGCGCCCGCTGGGCTTCAACAACTCGAGCGATGCCCGCAGCACCGCCGTCGAGCCGTTCTCCGTGGTCCGCCCCGAAGACCTGCACAAGTTCGGCCTCATCCCCGAGTTCATTGGCCGGCTGCCGATGATCACCAGCGTCTCGCCGCTGGACCGCGAGGCCCTCGTTCGCATCTTGGTGGAGCCAAAGAACGCGCTCACCCGCCAGTTCCAGAAGCTCTTCGACCTCGACGGCGTCCAACTCGATTTCACCGACGACGCACTCGAGGCCATGGCCGAGCTGGCGCTGGAGCGCAAGACCGGCGCCCGCGGCCTGCGTGCGATCATGGAGGAGATTCTCCTCGACGCCATGTTCGACGTTCCCTCCGAGGAGGACATCGCCCAGGTTCTGGTCACCAAGGAGGCCGTCCTCGGCGAGGACAAGCCCACGCTGGTGCCCCGCGCGAAACTGGCCCGCCGCCGGGACCTGTCTGCCTAGGCCTCGCGCGCTGCTGCCGTGACTTCGCGGCGCTTGAGGGAGTAGGCGCTGAGCTCAGCCTCACGCCTGCGGTCGTACGGGAAGAACAGCAGCGGTAGGAGGCTGACCAGGCAAAACGCGATCGGCACCAGCGCCGTCGCGATCCGGATGCCCAACTGCGCGGATTCGGACTGGGGGCCGCCGCCGGATTCGAATCCGAACCACCCCAGCACGGCCATGTAGAGCACCAATTGCACGCCGGTGACGGGGGAGCCCAGGATGGCGCGCATGGCCGCCAACTGCCCCGTCTTGCGGGTGCCGGTGAGCTGCTCGTTCTCGTCGACCAACAGCGCGTCGACGGCCACGGAGGCCGTGGCGATCACGTAGCGGCCGAACATCAACACCACGTAGCACAGCAGCACCTGCCACCAGGTGGTGGCGAAGAACAGCATCGCCAGCCCCGCGAGGTAGGGCACCACTCCGATCCACAGAGACCACTTCACGCCCACGCCGGAGACCAGCTTCGCCACCAGCGGCATCAGCGCCAACACGATGATCATCGAGCCCGCGTCGGCCACCGTCGCCTGCCAGCCCTCCGCCCGGATCACGTGGTCCATGAAGTAGAGGAACGCGGTGAAGTAGATGCCCATCGGCGCCGTGGCGAGCAGGCTGAACAGGAACCAGGCCCAGAACGACCTCATCCGCAGCATCGAGCCGACGTCCTCGAACACCGCTCTGCCCGTGATGGGGCTCTCAGCGATGCCGTGGTCATAGAGCCGGTCCGGGTCGTAGTTCCTCAGCCGGTACACGGCCACGAGGTAGACCACCGCGTTGGCGGCCACCACGCCCATCAGGATGGTGGCGATGGTGAGCCGCTCGGTGACCAGGTCTCCCACCAACAACTGGGTGGCCACGATGGTGGCGATGAAGCTGACCCCGTTGCCGATCCACTGGCGCACCACCTCCACCTGGACGCGCTCCCTCGTGGTGGGGGCGTACAGGTAGTAGTGGCTGGTGGCGGCGATGAGATAGACGGTGGAGGCCAGGTCGAACAGGAACAACTCCACCAGCAGGACGAGGAAGATCGTCTGCTGGCTCCAATCCGGTGACGTCCACGCCATCAGCGCCAGCATGATGATCATCCACGGCACCGTGTTGCGCATGATGCGCACGAGCTTGCCCTTGCCGGGCACGGCCCGCTTGCGGTCCAGCCACACCCCGATGACGGGGTCGTTGAGCACGTTCCAGATGTTGAAGGCCAGGTAGACCCAGCCGATGTACTGGGTGTCGAGGCCGATGATGTCGGTGTAGAACTTGATGTAGACGTTGTGGATGATGACGCTGGACATCCACGTCGCCGGGAGGGGGGTGGCGAGGCGTACCCGCTCGCCGAACTTCACCGTCGCACCACCAGTCGGCCCCGGCCTGGCTCGGCCGTCGGCTGCACGCGGCCGGATCCTCCGACAGTGCGGGGTTCGCCGTCGACCGCGTACTCGACGGTCGCGCCCTCGGGGACGAAGAACGCGTGGTGGGCGTGCTCGCCGGCCCGCTCCACATCCTCCGGCGTGGTGACCCACTCGGCTGCCCAGAGCTCGCCAGGGATGATCGACTCCACGGTCCCGACGACGGCGTGTGCGCGGGGGCGCACCAGCGAGAGCTGGGCGTCGGTGCCGGAGAAGGCGGGCTCCCAGCGTCGAACTCCGCGAGGGCGGGGGCGACGGCGTCGCCCAGCGCGCGGTGCAGCTCGGGGTCGTCCAAGTGCTGGAGCTGCGCGAACTTGGCCTCCGGATCCTCCCAATCGGCGGCCACCCGCATCGGGTCCTGCCCCGTGAGCTGCGCGAAGGCGCCGATGAGCAGCTCGAAGTGGCGGGGCAGGAGGCTGCCCGGCACGGGCTCGTTGAACAGGTCCAGCCCGACCACGGCCGGGTGGGAACCCACCGTGTCGAGCACCGCCAGCCAGAACTCGGCGAAGTGCTCCTGGAGGCCGCGCCCGGCCACCTCGCTGTTGGCCCAGAAGGCGTCGAGG
>DURG01000153.1 GCA_012837465.1 Propionibacterium sp.
GGAGGTCATGGTCCAGATGGAGGCGGAGGAGTCGCCTACGCCGGAGCCGGTGGTGACGCCCACCTCCGCGCCACCCACGCCCGCCCCGGCCACGGTGGCGGCGCAGGATCCCGCCCCCTCCGTCCAGCCCGCCAGCGCGAAGCCCGAACCGTCGCAGGCCGCGCCCAGGCCGGCCGCGAGCGTCACGCCGACGGCGCCCGCCGCGGGCTCCCAGTGGCGCGACGTGAACCTCGACAACCTCACCTACTCCGACGCGGACCAGCTCACCGCGGTGTCTCCGTCGTTCCGTGACTACGCGGTGCAGGCGATGAGCGCGGCGGACACCGACGGCTGCACCGTGCTGGGCCTCAGCGTGCTGAGCGTGCATCCCGCCGGTTTCGTGGTGGGCAGCGTCAGCACCGATTGCGGCGGCGGCCAGGCCATCTGGGCGGAGCACGATGAGCAGTGGAAGGTGGCGATGGTGCTGCAGGCCCCGCCGCTGTGCACCGAGCTGTCGTCGATCGGGCTGCCCGCCGGGGTCGGCCTCCTGTGCGACGACGGCGCCGCCAAGCTCAGCGAGTACTGACCGGCCGCCAGCCGGATCCCGGTTTCGCACTGTCCGCGCTGGTGCGCTAACCTATCCCTTGGCTCAAAAAGCCATCGGGGTGTGGCGCAGCTTGGTAGCGCGCGTCGTTCGGGACGACGAGGCCGCAGGTTCAAATCCTGTCACCCCGACGCAGGTCGAGAGAGATGAGAAGCGCATCTCGCTCGGCCTTCATTTTTTGATCGGCCTTCAATATTTCTCAATTTCAGGCCTTCAGCCGCGGCCGGGGAGACAAGGGCGCTCCCCTGGTGGTTGCAGAGGCTTGGCGATGTCGCCGTGGGCGGTGGTGGGGCTCAAAAGATAGCTCGCGCCCTTGTCTCCCCGGCCGCGGCTCCATTGCTTGGCACTCGTGGGTGGAGAGGGCGCTCCCTTGGCGGTTGCCGAGGCTTGGCGATGTCGCCGCGGGCGGTGGTGGGGCTCAAAAGATAGCTCGCGCCCTTGTCTACGGCCGCGGCTCCATTGCTTGGCACTCCTGGGTCGAGTCCGCTGCTGAGCGTGCTCGTCGTGAGCACGGTGCAGGCCGATCTCCGGGTCCCGAGTGCCGCGCGGCAGATCGCAGTGCGCACAGTGGTGCCGTTCCGCGCGGTGCATCGAGGGACCGTTGGGCTGGAGGGTCCCTCGATACGCCCCGCGAGTCAGGTGGTTTGTGGTTCGGGCTGGTGTCCGCGAGGCACTCGGGACCCGGTACCTGCCGGCAGCTTCGCCGACGCCTTCACCTAGCCAGCGGTGAGGGTCAGCAGCGTCACCTCGGGCCGACATGCGAACCGGTAGGGGGCATACGGCGAGGTGCCGAGGCCGGCCGACACGTGCAACTGGGCCGTCCGGCCGCCTGCAGTGTGGGTCGAGGGGCCCTTGACGCGATCGGCGTCGAGGTCGCAGTTGGTGATCAGCGCGCCGTAGCCGGGCAGGCAGACCTGGCCGCCATGCGTGTGGCCGGCGAAGATCAGGTCCATCCCATCGGCGGTCATGGCGTCCAGCAGCCTCAGATAGGGGGCGTGCGTGACGCCGACGTTGAGCACCGCCGCCTCGTCAGCGGGCCCTGCGACGGCGGCGTAGTCGTCGCGCTCCAGGTGCGCGTCGTCGGTGCCACGGAACGCGATGCGTTGGCCGGCCACCTCCAGTACGGCGCGATCCTGCGTCAGGTTCGTCCAGCCGAGGCCCTCCAGCTTCGCGGCCAGTTCCCGGTGGGGAAGTTCGCGGCGCGGCTCGTCGTCGCCATCGGAGCTCGAGGGACCGACGGTGAGGTAGCGCAGCGGATTGCGGAAGTGCGGTGCGTAGTAGTCGTTGCTACCGAACACGAAGACGCCGGGCACCCCGCGAAGGCATTCGAGGGCAGCCATGAGTGGTTCGACGGCGGCTGCTTGGGCGATGTTGTCGCCGGTGTTGACCACCAGGTCAGGCTTCAGCCCGGCGAGGGAGGCGAGGAACGCCTGCTTGCCGCGCTGCCGGGTGAGCAGGTGGAAGTCGGAGACGTGCAGCACCCGGATGTCGGGCGACCCGGCCGGGAGTACCGACAGTTCAGTCCTGCGCACGGTGTAGAGCCCGCGCTCGATGAGGCCCCAGCCGAAGCAGGCGGCACCGGCCGCCGCGATGCCCGCGGCGGCCTTGGCGACGGGATGCATCAGCCGTCTTCGCCCTGGCCCGGCGGCTCAGCCGGGGGGCCGTTGCCGTTGCCATTGTTCTCAGGCGGGGGCGGCGGGGGCGCCGCGTCCTGCACCGGGGGATCCTCCGGTGCCTCCTGCGTGGGGGTCGGCTTCGGCGGCGGGGGAGGCGGCGGGCCGGCGGAGACCCGCAACGTGATGGTGGAGAACTTCACCGCCTCGTCGGACGGCGAGATGCCGAGGAAGGAGCCCCTGCGGCGGTTCGACTCAACCCGGATGGTGCGCGTGTTGAAGCCGGCGGCCTCGAGGGTCTCCTTGGTCTCGTTGTAGCCCATGCCCTGCACGTCGGGGATGGGCACCTTGACGCCCTCGAGGATCTCCTCGCTGGGCGCCGTGAACTCGGTCTTGGGCAGGTCCTTGACTGCGGCGGTCATGGCCGGGCGCCACATCTTGCCCGCGTCGCCGCCGCCGGTGCCCTCGAGCCAGGTGCCGCTCACGGGCATGCGGCCGCGCACCGTCTGGGTGTGTTCGGCCCAGTACTCCTTGGCGGCGGTGTCCACGCCGATCATGGCGATGCCCGCCATCTCGGGGGTGTAGCCGGCGTACCAGACCGACTTGTTGTCGTTGGTGGTACCGGTCTTGCCGGCCTCGTCGCGCCCGTCGTTGATGGCGGCGGGGCGGCCGGTGCCGTTGGTGGCCACGCCCTGCAGCAGCATGTTGACGCCGTCGGCGACCTCGGGGCGGATGACCTGCTGGCAATCGGCCGACGGCACCTCGAGCTGCTTGCCGTCCTTGGTGGTGACGGAGCGCAGCATGATGGGGGTGCAGTGGACGCCGCGGTTGGCGAGCGTCGCGTAGCCCTCGGCCATCGACAGCGGGGTGACGTACGCGGTGCCCAGCGTGAAGGAGGCGTTGGCGGATTCGGAGGCCATGGGCGCGCCGTTCGAGAGCTTGACGCCCAGCTTCTCCGTCATCGTGGTGACGTTGCAGTTGCCCACCTGCTGCATGAGCTGCATGAAGTAGGTGTTCACGGAGCTCTCGGCGGCCTTGCGCATGTCGATGCGGCCATAGCTGCGCTGGCTCAGGTTGATGACCGGGCGCTCTGCGCGCTGGGTGTACGGGCCCTCACAGCTGACGTAGGTCTCCCCGTCGATCTCGAGGCGGCCGGGGGAGTCGTAGGTCTGGTCCGGCGTCATGCCGATGTCGAGGGCCGCCGCCATCGTGAACGCCTTGAACGTCGAGCCGGCCTGGAAGCCCTCGATGCCGCCCATGGCCTGCTCCACGTTGATGTTCTTGTACGTCTGGCCCGGGCCTTCGCCACGCTCAGGGCGCGACTGCGCCATGGCCACGATGAGGCCGGTGCTCGGCTGGACCAGCACCACGGAACCCCAGACCGGGTCCTCCGGGGAGATCATGTTCGCGACGGCGGCCTCGGCGGAATCCTGCGCCGTGGGGTCGATGAGGGTGTGGATGGTGAGGCCGCCGCGGTTGAGGAGGTTCTCGCGCTCCTCGCGGGTCTCGCCCATGCTCGGCATCTTCATCAGGGTGCGCACGACGTAGTCACACAGGTGGGGGTACTTGGAGGCGTTGCAGCCGTTGGGGGTGCGCTTCACGAGGTTGGGGTCGAACGGGACCGCCTTCGCGGCGGTGCCCTCCTCGGGGGTGATGACCTTCAACTCCACCATGCGGTTGATCACGGTGTCGCGGCGGTTGATGGCGCGCTGCGTGTAGCGGGTGGGGTTGGTCTGCACCGGGTTCTGCACCAGGCCGGCCAGCATCGCCGACTGCGGCAGATCGAGGTCCTTGGCCGAGACACCGAAGTAGTGCTGCGCGGCGGCCTCCACGCCGTAGGCGCCGTCGCCGTAGTAGGCGATGTTGAGGTAGCGCTCGAGGATCTCGTCCTTGCTCAGCTTCTCCTCGACGGCCATCGCGTAGCGGGCCTCGATGATCTTGCGCTCGATGGACACCTCGGTGGCCTTGCGGACCCCCTCGTCGTCGCCGGCCATCGCGGCGGTCTCGACGCGGACCAGCTTCACGTACTGCTGGGTCAGCGTCGAGGCGCCCTGGATGTCGCCCATGAGGGTCTTGAGCGCCGCGCGGCCGAAGCCCTTGAAGTCGATGGCGCCGTGCTCGTAGAAGCGGTGGTCCTCGATCGCGATCTGCGCCTGCTGCATCATCATCGAGATGTCCTCGAGGGGCACGTAGTCACGGTTCTCGGTGAAGTGGGTCGACAGCACCTCGCCGTTGCCCATCAGCACGCGGGACCGCTCCGACTGCGGCGGGGCCTCGAACTCGGCGGGCAACTGTTCGAACGACTCCGCCGCCATCTTGACGCCGTTGCTGGCCACGGCGGTCATCGGTACGGCGAGCCCTGCGAGCAGGAGGCCGGACAGGATGCTCACCGCGAAGAACATCAAGAGGGCATAGCCCTTCTGGCCGAGGGAGGCAGACTTCATAGGGCGCATTCTACGTGACTTGGAGAAATTCCCCTTGTCGGCGGGCGTGTGTGCCCCTGACTTGGGGTGGCAGCGGGGTACCCCCCTGTTGCAAACCCGTGTTCATGCGCTACGGTCGATGCAATGACGAACTGCGCAAGGGAGGGCAGCCGATGTCGCTCGCTGAGGTAAGTGAATGGACGCTACAGGCCAAGTGCCGGGACATGGCGGACGCACTTTTTCCTGAGGGCAAGGACCAGAAGCGTGCACGCTCCGTGTGCGTGGGGTGCCCGGTCCGTTCCGAGTGCCTCGCCGAGGCGCTGGACAACCGCATCGAATGGGGGGTCTGGGGCGGCATGACCGAACGGGAACGCCGGGCCCTCCTGAGGCAGCGGCCGGACATCGACTCCTGGTACGACGTCCTGGTCAACTACAGCGGCGAGAACGTCCTGACCACCATTCCGGTCAACCGCTGACCAACGACGCACGACGGCGCGTGGGATCGCTCCCCGCGCCGTTTTTGCTGCCCTGAATCAGTCCCGCATGAAGCGCTCGGGCACGTCGAGGATCCGGTTGTGGTCCCACTCCCTGCCCCATCCGGCCAGGTCGAGCACCCAGTCGACGAGGTGGCCGGTCAGGCCCCAGATGAAGTGCTCGCCCAACAGGAACGACGGCCCGTGGAAGCCGCTGGGATGGCGGCCCATGATCCGGGTCTCCGGAGCGGTGAGTTCCGAAACGCGGTAGTGGTGCACCTCGTCCACCTCAGCCGGATCCATCACGGAGAGTTCCTCCCCACCTGGCCAGGAGCCGATGACGGTGGTCACGTCATAGCGCGATGCCGGCACCCACAGCGCAGGCAGTTGGCCCAGCACCGTGACCTGCGACGGGTCCAGGCCGATCTCCTCGTTGGCCTCCCGGAGCGCGGTGTGCGGGCGGTCGACGTCGGTGTCGTCGACGGCGCCGCCCGGCAGCGCGATCTGCCCGGCGTGGCGGCGCAGGGTCGCGGCTCGGGTGATGAAGGTGAGGTAGGGATCGTCCTCCTCGGTGAACAGCGCCAGCACCGCTGCCGAGCGTTCGCCGCGCGGGGTGCGGTCGATGGCGATCTCCGGCACCTCGGGCTCGACGGTCAGCGACTCCCGCAGTCGGTCGAAGGCGCTCATGAGACCCCCAGGTGTTCGGCGGCCATGTCCTTCAACTGCTCGGTGGACTCGAAGGCGCCGGGGTGCACGTAGGCGATGGTGCCGTCCTCCGCCACGAAGTAGGTCGACGGGACGCCCGGCACCTTCAACGGCACCTGCAATTCCTTGTCCTGGTCCATGACGTGGGGGTAGAGCCAGCCCACCAGCCCGGCGAACTCGATGGCCCAGTCCGGCAGGGGATCGTTGTAGTCGATGCCGAGGAAGGACACATCGTCCAGTTCGGCGAGGCCTTCGCGCAGGAACGGCGACTCCTCGCGGCACGGCCCGCACCACTGCGCCCACACGTTGACGATCGTGGGCTTGCGCGCCAGGCCCGCCAGGTTCACCCGCTTGTCGCTGCCGAGGCAGGACAGATCCGTCCGGGGGAGCCCACCGTCGATCTGCTCGGCCGCCGGGTCGGTGTCAGGGCAGTCCGGCAGCCCGTACTCCACGCGCAGCGCCGCCAGGTCCGGCGGTGGGGTGCTGGGCGCCTCGGGGGTGGGTTCGGCCGACGGCGTGCACGCAGCAAGGAGGGCAGCCGCGGCGAGCGCGACGATGGCAGACCTGATCCTCATGATGACTGCGAGACTACCCCCGATAGTCTGTGGGCCATGAGCCCATCCGCTGCCCGGGGCGCTGCAGAGCGCCTCTTCTCGGTGCTCCTGCACCGCAATGAGGAGGCCGAGCGGGAGATGCCGCAGGAGGCGCGGGCCCACATCGCGCCCAACGGGTTGCGCCAGGTGACGGCCCACGCCCTGCAGTCGTCGGGTGACCAGACGGTCAACGCCTCGACGGTACTGCCCTGGCTGTTCGCCGCCCTTGGAGTGCCGCCGGCCCTGACCGGCATCCTGGTGCCCATCCGCGAATCCGGCTCGATGCTGCCGCAGGCGTTCCTCACCCCGCTCGTGCTGCGCATGCGCCAACGCAAGTGGATCTTCGTGGCTGGCGCCGCCGTCCAGGCCGCGGCGGTCGCGGGCATGGCGCTGACCGCGGCGCTCGCCCGCGGGCTGAGCGCCGGCGTCATCATCGTGGCACTCTTGGCCCTCTTCTCGCTGGGACGCTGCCTGTGCTCGATCGCCTCGAAGGACGTCCAGGGGCGCACCATCCCCAAGGGCGAACGTGGCCAGATCAACGGCCTGGCCACCACCGCGGCGGGCATCGTGGCCATCACGTTGGGCCTCGGGCTGCGGCTGCTGGGAGGCGACGACCTCTCACCGGGCAGCCTCGCCTGGGTGCTCGCCGGCGGCGCCGCTGCCTGGGTGGCGGTGGCGCTGGTCTACTCCGGCATCCGCGAACCGGCGGAGGAACCCGCGCCGAAGTCGCAGGGGGAGAACTGGCTCGGCTCCATGGTCAGCCTGCTGCGCGAGGACAAGCCGTTCCGCGACTTCGTCGGCGTGCGGAGCCTCCTGCTCGTCTCCTCGCTGAGCCCGCCGTTCATCGTCGCCCTGTCGATCCGCTCGGGCGCCGACAGCCTCGCAGGGCTGGGCGGGTTCGTCATCGCGTCGGGCCTCGCGTCGCTGCTCGGCGGCCGACTGTTCGGCCGCTTCGCAGACCGCTCCAGCAAACGCCTCATGAGCTTCGGCGCCGGCGTCGCCTCGGCGATCATCCTCGCGGCCGTGGCCTTCGTCACGTTCACCGGCATCTCCGGGGAGGGATGGCTCGGCAACCTGTTCTTCATCGCCGTGTACTTCTCGCTCACCCTGATGCACACCGGCGTGCGGGTGGGGCGCAAGACCTACGTCGTCGACATGGCGGAGGGCGACAAGCGCACCACCTACGTCGCGGTCTCCAACACCGCCATGGGCCTGATCCTGCTGGCCGTCGGCGCGATCACCTCGCTGCTGGCGATCCTCCACATCCACTGGGCGCTGCTGGCGCTGGCTGCGATGGGCCTGGTCGGCGTGTTCGCCGGCAGCAGGCTGCCGGACGTCTCGAGGGGCTGAGCCCTCAGGCCCGCGGCTCGCGGATGAGCTTGGCCGCCTCGGCCGGGTCCTGCTCGCCGATGTCGCGGCTGGGGCAGAGGTCCGCGACGGTGCACGCGCCGCAGGCCGGCCGCCGGGCGTGGCAGCACCGCCGGCCGTGCCAGATCACGCGGTGGCACAACATGACCCACTCCTCGGGTGGGAACAGCGCGCCCACGGCCCGCTCGACGACATCGGGCCTGGTGCTGTCCACCCAGCCGAAGCGGTTGGCCAGGCGGATCAGGTGCGTGTCCGGGGTGATGCCGGGCACGTCGAACGCGTTGCCGAGTACCACGTTGGCCGTCTTGCGACCCACGCCCGGCAGCGACACCAGGGCTTCGAGAGTGCCGGGCACCGCCCCGTCGAACTCGTCGACGATGCGTTGGCTCAGCCCGATGATCGCGGTGGCCTTGTTCCGGTAGAACCCCACCGGCCCGATGATCGCCTCCACGTCCGTGCGGTCCGCCTCCGCGAGGGCGGTGGCGTCCGGATAGCGGCGGAAGAGTTCGACGGTGACGGCGTTGACCCGGCGGTCCGTCGACTGTGCGGACAGCACGGTGGCCACGAGGAGTTCGAAGGGGTCGCGGAAGTCCAGCTCGCACTTGGCGTCCGGGTAGGTCTGCGCCAACGTCTCGTTGATCGCGGCCGGTTGGTCCACGTCAGACCTCGACGATGAGCTCAACCTCGACGGGGGAGTCGAGCGGCAGCACCGCCACGCCGACGGCACTGCGCACGTGCGTGCCGTCCTCGCCGAAGATGTCCCCGAGGAGGTTCGAGGCGCCGTTGGCGACTGCAGGCTGGCCGGTGAACCCAGGTGTGCTGGCCACGAAGACGACCACCTTGGCGACGCGGCGAATCCTGTCCAACCCGCCGGCCGCGTCCGCAGCGGCGGCCACGGCGTTGAGCGCCGCGGTGCGAGCCGCCTCGGCGGCGTCCTCGGGGGAAACCCCCGCGCCGACCTTGCCGGTGAGGGTGAGTTCGCCGTCGACGAAGGGCAGTTGCCCGGAGGTCCAGACCTGGCCGCCCACCCGCAGGGCGGGGACGTAGGCAGCCACGGGGGATGCCACCGGGGGCAGCTCGATGCCCAGCTCGACAAGCCGCTCCGCGGCCGTCATCAGTCGTCCTTGATGGGGCGCTTGAAGTAACCGACGAGGGTGTCGGGGTTCGGCCCGGGCGCGAGCTGCACGAGTTCCCAGCCCTCGGAGCCGAAGTTGTTCAGCAACTGCTGGGCGACGTGCGAGAGGATGGGCGCGACGAAGTATTCCCACTTGATCATGGGGCCAACGTACTACGGACGGCCGAAGCTCTTCTCGAGATCTGCATCACGGAACTGGGGCAGGTCGTCTGGACGGATGACCACTTCCGTGTCTGCCTTGCGGGAGGCCACGGCGTCCACCACGGCGTCGAGGGTCAGCTTCGCCTCGGTGATGGTGGCCTCCGGCTTCTTGACGTCCTTGAACTTGCCGCGACCCAGCGTGAACAAGATGGCGGCGACCAGCAGCGAGAACAGCACGCTGACCAGGAAGCCGAGCGTGATCGACGGGAAGGCGCCCAGCGAAGTCAGCGCGTTGAGGAGCAGCCCGACGGCAAGCGCGATGAGGATGACCAACATCCACACGGCGTGCAGCGCGAAGACCGCGGCACCTGCGAAGAAGCCGGCTCCGAATCCGGCGGCCTTGGCGGAGGGCTTGATCTCGGCCGAGGCAAGCTCGGACGTCTTGGAGAAGAACTCGGTGAGCGAGTCCTTGATGTCGACGAGCGGGTTTCGGGGCTCGGTGTGCATGGGCGTGCTCCTTTCGCGGCAACAGCCTAGTACGCGGAGTTACAGGGGGATGGCCAAGCCGTCATCCGGCATCACCACGGGTGCGGTGAGTTCCTCGTGGCTGACCCACGCGCGCCAGCACAACAACTGGTAGGGCAGCCTCAGTTGCTCACCGGGGCGGACGGCGCCGTCGAACAGGTCGACGACCTGGCCGAGCAGGGCGTCGAGCTGGTCCTCGTCCAGGTTGGCGGCCAGTGGCTGGTTGCGGACCATCGCCACCAGACCGTCGCGGCTGATGGCCTGCCAGATGCGGAACGCGCGGCGCTCCACCTCGGGGAAGTACTTCGAGCGGCTGAGCGCATCGAGGCTCTGGTGGCCGTAGTCGCCCTTCATCGCCATGGGGTCGTAGCGTCGCAGCAGTGCCGCGAGGCGCCGCACCCAGGGGACCGAGTCGTCGCGCACGAGGTACGACGCGCTGACGCAACCCCCGGCGCGCAGCACGCGGGCGAGTTGGGGGAGGGCGTGGTCCAGGTCGTAGCGGTGCAGGCACTGGTGCGCGAAGACCACCTCGAACTGCAACGGGTCCGTCGGGATCGCCTCCGGCCGGGCCAGGATCGGGGTGACCCGCTCCAGCGGGGCGAGCCTGCCGACCAGGTCGGCGTCGTCGCTCAGGGCGTAGACGGTGTGGCCGGCCGAGGTGAGGCGGCGGGTGAGGTGTGTGTCGCTGGCCAGCACGAGGCCGCGCACGTCCTGCCACACGGAAAGCCAGGTCAGGGCCTCGTCGGGCAGGGTGATGCTCATGCGGTCCTTCCTGGCAGGTCGATCTCGGGTGGCACCCAGCCTAGCCGCCGTCCCCGGGCCTGTGCAGGAGCGCGCCACGACGCGTGGTTATCCACAGCTGCGGCACTCCATCGAAAATCTGGCCCCCGGCTGGCCACAGTGGAGGCATGGAAGCCCACGTCCTGCTCTGTGCCCGTGACCCTGCCGTCGTGGAGGCCGTCGAGGTGTCCGCGGCGGCCCTCGAGGTGCCTCTGCGCGTCGCCCACCACC
>DURG01000154.1 GCA_012837465.1 Propionibacterium sp.
CCGGCCCAGGAGCAGCGCCCCGTCGCGGAACCCCAGCCGCAGCAGCGCCCCTCACCAGAGGCGCCGCAGCAGCGCCCCGCCCCGGCTCCCGAGGAGCGCCCGCTGGGGAACGAGCCCAGCGAGGGTCGCACCCAGGGCGGGCGTTCCCAGCAGGAACGCGCCCAGCTCACCGCCGCGGAGCTTCGCCGCGTGTGGCCAAACGTCCTCGACGAGGTGAAGCGCCGCCGTCGCTTCACGTTCATGCTGCTGAGCAACCACGCCCAGGTCGCTGATGTCGCCGACGGTGCCCTCATCCTCGGCTTCGATGCCCCCGGCCCGCGGGAGAACTTCGGCTCCGGCGGCAGCGCCGACGTGCTCTCGGAGGCGCTCATCGAGGTCATCGGCGTCGACCTGCGCATCCAGTCGGTGCTCTCCAGCGGCGAGCAGGAAACCCGCCCCGCCCAACGCCCGTCGGGCACGCCCGCCGCGGCGCCCGAGCCGGAACCCCGGCCCGAGCCCCAGCAACGCCAACAGGACCAGCCTCCCCCGCCGTCGGAGCAGGTCTCTGCGGACGACGCGGTGCTCGACGCCGGCCACAACGCCGAGGAACTGCTGAGCAACACGTTCGGCGCGGAGGTCATTTCCGTGCGTGACGCGGACGAATAGACTGGCCCCCAGCCGGTGACCCCACCCAGGAGAAGACATGTTTGGTGATTTTGACCTCAACGCGCTCATGCAGCAGGCGCAGAAGCTGCAGACGGACCTGACGGCCGCCCAGGAGGAACTGGGCAAGCAGTCGTTCACCGGCACCTCCGGTGGCGGCCTGGTCACCGTCACGCTTTCCGGTAAGGGGGAGATGCAGGGCGTCGAGATCAAGCCCGAGGCGGTGGATCCCGACGACGTCGAGACCCTTCAGGATCTCATCGTGGCGGCCTTCCGCACCGCGCGGGCAGAGGTCGACGAGGCCACCGCCGCCACGCTCCCTGACCTGCCGGCGATGCCGGGCATGCCTGGGATGCCCGGGCTCGGAGGCTGAGTGTACGAAGGTGCCATCCAGGAACTCATCGATGAGTTGAGCCGCCTGCCGGGCATCGGCCCGCGCAGCGCCCAGCGCATCGCGTTCCACCTCCTCGACGCCCCGGATGAGGACGTCTATGCGCTGGCCGACACGCTGCGCCGCGTCAAGGAGTCCGCCCGCTTCTGCGAGGTGTGCTTCAACGTGTCCCAGGAGGAGCGTTGCCGAGTCTGTCGCGACCCACGTCGCGACCGCTCGCAGTTGTGCGTCGTCGAGGAGTCCAAGGACGTGGTGGCCATCGAGCGCACCAACGAGTTCCGCGGGCTCTACCACGTGCTCGGCGGCTCCATCTCGCCCATCGAGGGCCGCGGCCCGGGTGACCTGCGCACCCGCGAACTGTTCCAGCGCCTTGCCGACGGAGAGGTGCAGGAGGTCATCCTCGCCACGGATCCCGACACCCAGGGCGAGGCCACCGCGTCGTACCTGAGCCGCATGCTGGCTGATTTCGGGGTCCGCGTGACGCGCCCCGCATCCGGCCTGCCCGTCGGCGGAGACCTCGAGTATGCGGATCAGGCCACGCTCGGCCGCGCGTTCGAGGGGCGCCGGGTGCTCGTCGAACCCACGAAGCTGCAGGTCTGACGTCCCCACCCGTGCAGGTGGGGATTTCTGTGAACAGGATGAGAAACCCCTCATCGGCTTGGGGTTTGACCCCGCCTGAGCGTAGCGTCGAAGCCATGAACTACCGACGCATTGCCATCAGCACCATCGCCGTCGCCGCCCTCGGGCTGGCGGCCTGCGGGTCCGACGCCACCGATCCCGGTGACGCAGTGACCCCCGTCGTCCCGCAGGACACGGCGATCGTGGACACCCCGCGCGCCGATGACCCCGTGGACTCCGCCCCGGCGGAGACCACCGATCCCGCAGCCACCGACGATGGCACGCAGGGGACCCCTGCCGCCCCGGCTCCGGGCGGCGACCAGATGGCCGCGCTCGGCGAGATCCAGCGGGCGATCCAGCTCGCCGAGACCGAGAGCGGTGGAGTCGCGTACAAGATCGACGACGAGGACAACGACGACGCCTGGGAGGTCGACGTGCTGCTGCCGGACGGCACGGGCATGGAGGTCAAGGTCGATCGCGCCGGCCAGAACGTCCTCGAGACCGAGAACGACGACGATGCTGACGTGACCGAGCTGCCGTCCACCACGCTGATGGATGCCATCAGCGCCGCCGTGGCCCACATCCCCGGCGTGCTCGATGACGCGGAGTTGGACGATGAGGACGGCCGCGTGGTGTGGAAGGTCGAGCTCGACCAGACCGCCGACGGCGACGACGTCGAACTCCACCTCGACGCCGCCACCATGGAAGTCGTCAAGACCGACTGACGAGCGCCTGGCCGGGGCGGTGGTACTACCTCAAGTAGTAGCATCGCCCCTAGTCAGGGCCATGTCGGAGTTTCCCGAAGCGTCGGGAACTGTGCACTTGCGGGTAACCTCTTAGGGCCCTTCCTGCCAACGAGGCACGGTGTGATGGCGATACCCGTTCACCTACCTCCAAGGGGTTCTCGCCATGAAGCGTCTGCTTCCCATGCTCGGCCACACGCGTGGCAACCGCTCCGCCGTCACCTGCGAACTGAAGTGCGGCAACGCCTGCTCGCACCCTGAGCCCAACGTCTCAGGCAACGAGTCGTTCCGCGACATCGTCTCGGGCGTGTTCTCCCGCCGCGCAGCGCTCGGTGGCGCCGGCGCCATCACCGGCGCGCTCGTCGTGTCGCACGTCGCGGCCGGCACCGCCGCCGCCGACAACGGCAACTTCCCCAAGGGTGGCGGCAAGCTCCCCTTCGAGCCCATCGCCCCGGTCTCGCGCCTGGTCGACGACATGACGGTGCCCCGCGGCTACCAGTCGACCCCCATCATCCGCTGGGGCGACCCGCTGTTCGCCGATGCGCCGGACTTCGACATCATGAACCAGACCGGCGCCTCCCAGTCGGTGCAGTTCGGCTACAACTGCGACTACCTCAACGTCATCTCCGACGGCAGGAACGACCGCAGCGGCTACCTCGTGTGCAACCACGAGTACACCAACGAGAACATCATGTTCCCGCCGGAGTACATCGCCAGCAACCCCAAGGACTGCGTCGACGTCGGCCTCGCCGCCCACGGCTTCTCCGTCGTCGACCTCACGCGCGGCAAGCAAGGCCAGCCCTGGACCTACGTGCGCGGCGGCCGCCGCAACCGCCGCATCACCGGCTTCACCCCGTTCAGGATGGTCGGCCCCGCCGCCGGCTCGGACCTGCTGAAGACCGTCGAGGACCCCACCGGCACCAACGTCGAGGGCACCCTCAACAACTGCGCCGGCGGTACCACCCCCTGGGGCACCGTCCTCTCCGGTGAGGAGAACTTCAACCAGTACTTCAAGGGCACCGGCTCGCCGGAGCACCGCCGCTACGGCATCGGCTCGGGCGACACAGTCCGCGGCTGGGAGAAGGTCTACGAACGCTTCAACCTCACCAACCCCGAGTACGCCAACGAAGCCAACCGTTTCGGCTGGATCGTCGAGATCGACCCCGAGGACCCGAACTCGACCCCCGTCAAGCACACCGCACTGGGCCGTTTCAAGCACGAGGCCGGCACCACGGTGATCTCCAAGTCCGGCCACGCCGTCGTCTACTCCGGCGACGACGAGCGCAACGACTACGTGTACAAGTTCGTCTCCTCCCGCAAGTACGTCGAGGGCGACAAGAAGCACAACATGCGCCTCCTCGAGGACGGCACGCTCTACGTGGCGCGCTACTTCGGCAACTCCCCGCAGTCCGAGATCACCGGCGAGGGCGACCTGCCCTCCGACGGTGCGTTCGACGGCTACGGCGAGTGGGTGCCGCTGGTGCGCGGCACCGAGTCCCTCGTCCCCGGCATGTCGGTCGAGGAGGTGCTGGTGTTCACCCGCCTCGCCGCGGACCGGATCGGCGCCACCAAGATGGATCGCCCCGAGGACATGGAGACCAACCCGGTCACCGGCAAGGTCTACCTCGCGCTGACCAACAACTCCGCGCGCAGCGCCGGCATGGTCGACGAGGCCAACCCGCTGGTCAACAACCGCGACGGCCACATCCTCGAGATGGTCGAGGACGGCAACGACCACGCCGCCGAGAAGTTCAGCTGGAGCATCCTCATCCTCTGCGGCAACCCGGCCACCTCGGAGCGCGCCTACTTCGCGGGCTACCCGATGGACAAGGTCTCGCCGATCTCGTGCCCCGACAACATCGCGTTCGACTCCGAAGGCAACCTCTGGATCTCGACCGATGGTCAGCCCGGCACCCTCGGCCTCTGCGATGCCCTCCACAAGGTCACCGTCGACGGCCCCGAGCGCGGCCGCGTCCAGCAGTTCCTCGCCGTCCCGCGTGACGCAGAGACCTGCGGCCCGGTCATCCACGACCGCGACGACTCGGTCTTCGTGGCCGTGCAGCACCCGGGCGAGAACGGCACCTGGGGCGCCCACACGTCGCTCTGGCCCGACAAGCTCGCGCAGGACGGCCCGGTGCAGGCCGGCGACAAGGTCGCCGCCCCGCGCCCGACCGTCGTCCAGGTGTCGCGCACCTCGGGCAATCGCTCGAAGAAGATCAAGTGACGAAGGCCAGCGCCGCTGGTTGAGCCGGTTGCTCCCGAGCTGGTTGAGCCGGTTGCTCCCGAGCTGGTTGAGCCGGTTGCTCCCGAGCTTGCGAGGGGCGCAACCGCGTCGAAACCCGGCGAGCCGACAGGCAACCTGCTTGACAGCTCGCCGGGTTTCGTCCTGTTCGCCCCCGTAGGGTGGCTGGGTGCTCATCCCCGAGGCCTTCCGCGCCAAGGTCGCCGGCCGCCCCGCCGACGACCGCACCGCGCGACCCATCGACGGCGACGCCTGGCTCGCCGCGCTGCCTCGTCTGGTCTACGAGCACCTGAACCGTTGGGATCTGACCCTCGATGGCGAACCGCGCTTCGGCGAGAACGCACTCGTGTTGCCGGTGGTGGGGGAGGGGCGTCCCTCGATCCACCCCGTGGGATCAGGGGCGCGGGGGTTGGGCGCTGCAGCCCACGGGGCACTCGGGACCCGGAGTGGCGCTGGTCTCGATGCGGGGCGCGAGGGCCTGGCCCGGATGGCGATGAAGCTGGGGTGGCCGCACGTCGAGGCGGATCAGGAACACCTCGCCCTCCGGCTGTGGGACGGTGAGGGCGCCGTGCGGCTCATCGCCGCCAACCCGGCAGCGGACGTGCTGCTCCTCGAGCGCCTCGACGCCGACCGGCCGCTGTCGTCGACCTCCGTCCTGGAGTCGTGCGAGGCGATCGGCGAACTCTTCCGCCGCTTGGACCGCGAGGGCACGCCCCAGTTCCAGACGGTCGCGCACAAGGCCGAGCGTTGGCGCCGACAGCTCGCCGACGTGGGCCGGGCCGTCTCGCCGCGGCTCGTGGAGCAGGCTCTCAGCACCCTCGACGACCTGCTCGCCAGCGCGCCCGAGGGGCGCCTCGTGCACGAGGACCTCCACGACGAGAACGCGCTCGCCCCGCTCGACCCCACCCGCGGCGGGTGGCTGGCCATCGACCCCAAGCCGGTCGTCGGGGAGTGGGAGTACGCGGTCGCGCCGGTCGTGTGGAACCGGTTCGAGGAGGCCGCCAAGGCCCACAACCTGCGGGCTCACGTGCGGCTCAGGGCCGACGTCGTCGCCGACGCGGCCGGCCTGGATCTCGACCGAACCTATGCCTGGACGTTCATCAGGCTCGTCCTCAACGCTGTGTGGGCCACCGAGTACCTGCCGGGCTCCAGCGACTTCCTCGGCCGGATGATCACGCTCGCCAAGGCCTTCGCCGACCCGCCCGACTGGTGAGGGGCGGGCTCACCACTTGGCGGGGTAGATCGTGAGCGTCTCGATGCTGGCATCGGGGGTGGAGTTCAGCGCGAAGACCACGGCCTTGGCCACGGACCCGACGGCCAGCACCTTCTCCGGGTCGTAGCCGCCGCGGCCCTCGGCGGCCTGCTGCTCGCGCTGCATGTCGGTGTCGGTGCGGCCGGGATGGATCGAGGTGAGACGCACGCGGCCGCGCTCCTCCTGCCGCAGCACGTCGGCCCACGCCCGCAGCGCGTGCTTCGACGCGGCGTACATGCCGCCGCCCGGGCCGGCGGTGAAGCCGCCCTTGGAGTTGATCACGACGACGTGGCCCTCGGCCTCGCGGAGCTTGGGGAGCAGCAGGGCGGTGAGGTGGGAGGGCGCGATGACGTTGACCTCCATCATGCGGCGCCACTGCTCGCGGGTGTGCGTGTCCGACGTGCCGTGCGCGACGACGCCGGCGCTGTGCACGATCGCGTCGAGCCGGTCGATCCCCGCCACCGCGCGGGCCGTCGCCTCCTCGTCGGACAGGTCAGCGACGAAGGCCGAGGCGTCGGGCAGTTCCGCGACCACGCCGTCGACCCCCTCCTGGCTGGTGCCGCCGACGATGACGTGCCACTCGTCGGCGAGTTGCCGGGCGACCTCACGCCCGATGCCGCGGGTTGCTCCAGTGATCAGGACAGTGCGCATACCGTCAGGATAGGAGGAGCGCCGTGAGCGGGCAGGGGTTTTTTGTGGCCGGGGGTGGGCCCTAGGCTGCACGGGTGGCACAACCTGTGATCTCGGCCCGCGGGCTGACGAAGCGCTACGGCGCCTTCACCGCCGTCGACGGCATCGACTTCGACATCGCCCCCGGCGAGTCCTTCGGCTTCCTCGGCCCCAACGGCGCGGGGAAGTCGACGACCATGCGGATGATCGCGGCCACCTCCACCCGCACCGACGGCACCCTCAGCGTGCTGGGCCTCGACGCCAACCACCACGGCCCCGAGATCCGGGCGCAGCTCGGCATCGTCCCGCAGGGCGACATGCTCGACGAGGAACTGCGCGTCATCGACAACCTCTACGTCTACGGCCGCTACTTCGGGCTGCCCCGCGCCTACGTGAAGGCCCGCTCGGAGGAACTCCTCGACTTCGCGCAGTTGCGCGAGAAGCGCACCGCCCGCGTCGACGGCCTCTCCGGCGGCATGAAGCGCCGCCTCACGATCGCGCGCGGCCTGATCAACAACCCCAAGGTGATGCTGCTCGACGAGCCGACGACGGGCCTGGACCCGCAGGCCCGCCACGTGCTGTGGGACCGCCTGTTCCGGCTGAAGGAGGAGGGCGTCACGCTCGTCGTGACCACCCACTTCATGGACGAGGCCGAGCAACTCTGCGACCGCCTCGTCGTCATCGACAAGGGCACGATCGTCGCCGAGGGCTCGCCCCAGAGCCTCATCCGCGAGTACTCCACCCGTGAGGTGCTCGAGGTGCGCTTCGGGTCGGCCCGCAACGAGGCCGCCGCCGGCCGCCTCGAAGGCATCGGCGAACGCCAGGAACTACTGCCCGACCGGGTGCTGATCTACGCCGACAACGGCGAACAGGCCCTCCAAGCCGTCACCGAGCGCGGCCTCGAGCCCGTCACCTCGCTGGTGCGCCGGTCCTCGCTGGAGGACGTCTTCCTCCGCCTCACCGGCCGGAGCCTGATCGAATGACGGCGCCCGCAACGTACAAGGCGGTCATCGACCACACCGTCGTCGCTGATCACCAGAAGGTCCGCCGCTGGGGCTGGGCCCACGTCGTCGAACACATGGTGCTGCGCATGCGCAGCTACGTGTCGACGATGCTGCTCACCGGCATCGGTTCCCCCTTCCTCTACCTCCTGGGCTTGGGCTTCGGGCTTGGCGTGCTCGTGGATCAGGGCGAGGGCATCGAGGGAGTGCCGTACCTGACGTTCGTCGCGCCGGCGCTGGTCATGGCCACCGCCATGCAGGTGGGCGCACAGGAGAACACCTACGGCGTGTTCGGCGGGTTCAAGTGGACCAACATGTTCAACGCCATGCGCCTGAGCCCCGTCAGCCCTGGCCAGATGGCGATGGGCATGCAGGCCGGCACGCTGGTGCGGGTGGTTCCCATGCTGGGGTTCTACCTGGTCGCGCTGGTGCTGTTCGGGATCGCGACCCCGCTGCGCGCGCTGGCGATGCTGCCCATCGGCCTGCTGCTCGCCCTTGCCGTCGGCTCCGCCGTCATGGCCTGGGTGGCCACGCAGAAGGACGACCGCGGCCAGTTGAGCTTCATCGAGCGCTTCGTTATCGTGCCGCTCACCCTGTTCTCGGGCACCTACTTCCCGCTCGAGACGCTGCCCGGCTACCTGCAGCCCATCGGCTGGATCTCCCCACTCTGGCACGCGGCCGAACTCGGCCGAGCCGTGATGTACGACATGGCGATGTCGCCCCTGATGTGGCTGGTCCACATCGGTTTCCTGGCGTCCGTGGCCGCCATCGGCGCCGTGCTTTCGGTGCGGGTCTTCCGCAGGAGGCTCGACGGATGAGCGCCTCGAAGCTGACACCCATGGAGGCGCCCGCACCTCGGGTCTGGGGCCCCCTGCGTGGGTTGTACGGGGGTCGCACGCACGCCGTCGTCGCCCGCGGCATGCGGGTGATCGCGCGCAACAACTGGCTGATCGTGCTCACCGGGTTCTTCGAGCCGGTGTTCTACCTGCTCTCGATGGGCCTTGGCCTCGGCGCCCTGATCGGGGGAGTGGAGTTCTACGGCCACGAGGTGCCCTACGCGGCCTACATCGCGCCAGCACTCATGGCAGTGTCCGCGATGAACGGCGCCATCTACGACTCCACGATGAACGTGTTCTTCAAGATGCGCTACGGGAAGATCTACGAGCAGATGCTCTCCACCTCGCTCGGCCCCATGGACGTGGCGCTGGGGGAGATCGTCATGGCACTGTTCCGCGGCCTGCTGTACGCGTCGGGCTTCATGGTGGTCACCACCGTGCTGGGGCTGAACCTGAGTTGGACCGCGCTGCTCGCCATCCCGGCGGCGATGGTGGTGGCCTTCGGATTCGCGTCGTTCGGGTTGGCGATCACGAGCTACATGAAGTCGTTCCAGCACCTCGACCTGGTCTGGTTCATGATGATCCCGATGTTCCTGCTGTCGGCCACGTTCTTCCCGATCTCGGTCTACCCGGAGTGGGCGCAGTGGGTGATCATGGCGTTCCCGCTGTGGCACGGCGTGGACATGATCCGCCAGCTCACCACGGGGCTGATCCAGCCGTCGATCTGGGTGCATCTGGGCTACTTCGCGGTGATGATACTGCTGGGCGTGACGATGGCCACCAAGCGGCTGAAGGCGCTGTTCCTCCGCTGACCTCGCGGGAGGTCGATGAAAGTCCTTCCAGTGGCACCACGCGCGCTCGGGCGGCTCGATCGTGCCCGAGAGTTGCGGATGGGCGTCAGGGGAAAACCATCGACCCCGCGGTCGGTAGCAGTTGGTCGATGCGCTCGACAATGTAGGTGGGGCGGTTGTCCTCGGGCTGCGCCTCGACGTCGGCGATGGTCGACTCGCCGGTGAGGACTAGCGCCGAGGCCATCCCGGTGTCGATCGCCATCTGGATGTCGGTCATCAGTCGGTCGCCGACCATGAGGGCGCGACTGACGTCCACGTGGGAGTCGCCCAGTGCGGCCTCGAGCATCAGCGCAGAGGGCTTGCCCAGCGTCACCTGGCACTTGGTGCCCGTGCATGCCTCGATGGCGGCGGTGATCGCCGCGCAATCGGGCTCTCCGCGGCCGCCGGGGAAGGGACAGAACCGGTCCGGGTTGGTCTGGATCAGGAACGCCCGCTTGTGGAACCAGATGGCGTCGAAGGCGATCTGCAGCTTGCGGTAGTCGAAGGTGCGGTCGTAGGAGGAGACCACGATGTCGATCTCCTCCGGGTTGTCCGTCAGGCGGAAACCGGCCCCACGCAGCGCCCGCTGCAACGGCTCCTCACCGACCACGAACAGCGCCGCGTCGGGGTGGTGCTTGAGCAGCCACTGCGTGGTGGTCACCACGGTGTTGGCGATGTCCTCGATCTGAACGGGGATGCCCAGGCGCTCCAGCTTGTCCCTGTACTGCTGCGGGTCCTTCGTCGGGTTGTTCGACAGGAACTTCACGATGCGGTCGTTGGCCCGCAACTCCTCGATGAGGCGTTTGGCGCCGGGCAGGAGGTGGTCGCCCAGGTAGATGGTGCCGTCGAGGTCGAAGACGTAGGCGTCGTACCAGTCAGTGGGGGCGCTTGGTGCCATGGCCGGGTCCTTCCGGAGGGGTCCCACCAGAGTGCCACCAAACCGTCGCGCGGTGCTCCGGAATAGGCCGGTCCTTTTCCCGGGGCCTGCAGAAGGCCGCTCCAACACCCCCTCCCCAAAGCAACCTCGGGCAATTAATCTCATGGTCATCGACATCTCGCGCACCGCAGCGTTACAGACAAAGGAGCTCACATCATGGCGACCATCGCAGTTCTCGGGGCAGGCATCATGGCCAGCGCGCTGGCCACCCCTCTGGCCGACAACGGGCACCAGATGCGCCTCGTCGGCACCCACCTCGACCGCGACATCATCGACTCCATCAAGTCCACCGGTGTGCACCCCAACCTGGGCCTGAAGCTGCCTGAGGGCACGACCGCCCACCAGCTCGAGGAGGCGGCAGAGGCCTTTGAGGGCGTCGACCTCGTGATGAGCGGCGTCAACTCCTTCGGCGTCCGCTGGGCCGGCGAGCAGCTCGCCTCCCTCCTGCGCCCCGGCATGCACGTCATCGCCTTGGCCAAGGGCATGGAGGCCGACGACGAGGGCAACCTCACCATCCTCCCGCGCGTGCTCGCCAATCAGATCCCGGAGGACCTCCGCAGCCAGCTCACCTTCTCCGCCATCGCCGGCCCGTCGATCGCCGGCGAGGTGGCCGTCCACCGGCACACCGCCGTCGTGTTCACCGGCGAGAACGCCGAGGTGCTCGAGATGTGGCGCGGCCTGTTCGCCACCGAGCACTACCACGTGTGGACCAACACTGATTTCGTGGGCGTCGAGGTCTGCGCCGCCACCAAGAACTGCTACGCGTTCGGCGCGGGCTTCATGAGCGGCATCCTCGACGCCATGGGCGAGGCCGCCGGAGACCGCTACGTCAACTTCAACTACGGCGCCGCCCTCTTCGGCCAGGCCTCCATCGAGATGATCCAGTTCATGGACCTGATGGGCGGCAAGCCCACCACTCCGCTGGGCCTCCCCGGCATCGGCGACTGCTTCGTGACCTCCATGGGCGGACGCAATGTCAAGTGCGGCCGGCTCGTCGGCAGCGGCCTCAGCTTCAGCGAGGCCCGAGCCCAGATGCCCGGCGTCACCCTCGAGGGCGCTGCCGCCATCAAGGTCATCGGCGAGGCACTCGTGAAGCAGACCGAGCGCGGTGCCGTCGCGCCCGAGAAGTTCCCGCTGCTGCGCCACCTGTACGAGGTCGTCGGCCTCGACCAGGCCGTCAACGTCCCCTGGGACACCTTCTTCGGCTCCAACGGCTCGGGCGAGTAGGCCCATCATGTCCCGACCGGCACGCATTCTGGCGCTGTTGGAGGCAGCGCGCTTCGTGCCTGCCGACGACCTGGCCACCGAACTCGACGTCAGCCGCCGCACCATCACCACCGAGGTCGCTGGGCTGCAGGACCTGCTCGGCACCTCGGCCTCCATCTCGCTCGACGACGGCCGCTACCGGCTGATGATCGCCGATCCGCAGCGCTACCGGGCGGTCCGGGCCGCCGTCGACGACGACCTCTCGTTCAACAACCCCGACGTGCGCGCCTCCTACATCGTCG
>DURG01000155.1 GCA_012837465.1 Propionibacterium sp.
AACGGCCTGAGCTTCTTCGCCTTCATCGGGGCCCTGCTCCTGATGCGCGCCGACGAACTCCACCCCGCCCCGCCCGTCAAGGCCCGCGGCGCGACGCGGGACGGCCTGCGCTACCTGGCCCGCCGCCCCGACATCATCGTCGTGCTCGTGATCGTCTTCGTGCTGGGCACCTTCGGCATGAACTTCCAGATCTTCAACGCCACCATGGCCACCGAGGTGTTTGGCGTGGGCGCCAAGGAGTTCGGCCTGCTGGGCACCATCATGGCCATCGGCACGCTCGCCGGCGCCCTGGCCGCCGCGCGCCGCAGCAAGCCCAACCTGCGCACCGTGCTGCTGGCCCTCACCGGCTTCGCAGTCAGCACGTTCGCGCTGACGTTCGCGCCGAACTACTACGTCTACGCCGCGCTACTGATCCCCTCGGGCTTCTTCGCGCTGACGGTGATGACGACGGCGAACGCCACCGTCCAGCTCTCCACCGCGCCCGAGTACCGCGGCCGCATCATGGCGATCTACATGGCGATCTTCATGGGCGGCACCCCGCTGGGCGCGCCGGTCATCGGCTGGCTCGGCGAGGTCTTCGACCCGCGAGCCTCCGTCCTGGTCGCCGCCGTGAGCACGGGTGTGGCGGCGGTAGGCGTGCTGGCCTACTTCATGGTTCACGATGGCCTGAGGCTTCACCTCGAGAAGGGCCGCCCGCTGCGCATCCGCGCGACGCTGCCCCACCACCGATTGGCCTACGGATCCCGCTGACGACGGGTATCGTCGCCCCATGGCGATCAGCGCACTTGACCTGTTCAAGATCGGTGTGGGCCCGTCGTCGTCCCACACCATGGGGCCGATGCGCGCGGGTGCACTCTTCCGCGGCCAGCTCCTGACTTCCGTCCAACCGGCCGACGTGGCACGCATCCGCATCGACCTCTACGGTTCCCTCGCAGCCACGGGGCTGGGGCACGGCACCGACCGGGCCGTCGTCGCCGGGGTGCTGGGCTTCGAGCCCCAGCGCGTGGATCCTGACCTGATGCGCGAGTCCGTCGACGCCGTGGTGCACGGCGCGGGCCTGGACCTCGAGGGCCACGTCGTGCCGTTCACGTGGAAGGAGGACCTCCTCTTCCACCGCGAATCCAAGCCTCACCACCCCAACGCGCTCACGATCACGGCCTTCGATGCCGACGGCGGCGAGTTGGCCACCGACACCTACTACTCGATCGGCGGCGGGTTCGTCGTCGACGAGGCCCAGGCCGAGGCCGGCGAAACCGGCGTGCAGGACGTCGAGGTGGAGTTCCCGTTCTCGACGGCGGAGGAACTGCTGCAGACCTGCTCGCTGCACGACCTGGGCATCGCCGAGGTGGTTGCGCGCAACGAACTGGCCTGGCGCCCCGAGGAGGAGACCCGCGAGGCGCTGCTCGAAGTCTGGCGCGCCATGCAGGCCTGCGTGGAGCGCGGCGTGCGGCAGGAGGGGCACCTCCCCGGTGGCCTGCGCGTGCAACGACGCGCACCCGAACTGTTCCGCAGCCTCAATGCCCGCGACTCCGTGCCCAACCTCATCACCCGCACCTTCTCCGCGATGGACTGGGTCAACCTCTACGCGTTGGCCGTCAACGAGGAGAACGCCGCGGGCGGCCCCGTCGTGACGGCGCCGACGAACGGCGCCGCCGGGGTCATCCCGGCCGTATTGCACTACTTCGTGCGGTTCCAGTCCGGCGCCAGCGACGACGACGTGGTCGACTTCCTGCTGGCCGCCACCGCCGTCGGGATGCTGCTCAAGATGAACGCCTCGATCTCCGGCGCCGAGGTCGGCTGCCAAGGTGAGGTGGGCTCAGCCTGCGCGATGGCCGCGGCAGGGCTCGCGCAGGTGATGGGCGGCTCCCCCGCCCAGGTCGAGAACGCCGCCGAGGTGGGCCTCGAGCACAATCTCGGCCTCACCTGCGACCCCATCGGCGGGCTCGTGCAGGTGCCGTGCATCGAGCGCAACGCCATGGCGTCGGTCAAGGCGATCAACGCCGCGCAACTGGCGCTCAGCGGCGACGGCCGCCACCGCGTCACCCTGGACCAGGCGATCCGCACCATGCGCGACACCGGGCGCGACATGCTCAGCAAGTACAAGGAGACCTCCGAGGGCGGCCTCGCCGTCGCCTTCATCGAGTGCTGACCCCACCGTCCGCCCGGGAGGGGCGACGCAGTGGTTGAGCGATTCGCTCACGCTTCGCCTCCCGGGCGCTCAGGAAGCGGTACCCGGGTTTAGAGTGGAAGCTCACGAAGAGAAGGAAAACCGCTCATGCGCGTGCTCGTCACCGGTGGCGCCGGTTACATCGGCTCCCACACCACCCTTGCCCTTCTGCAGGCCGGCCACGACGTCCTGGTCGTCGACGACCTGTCCAACAGTTCCGAGGAATCCCTGCGCCGGGTCGCGGACCTCGCTGGCCGCGAGGCCCAGTTCGTCGAGGCCAACGTCCGCGACGAGGCAGCGCTCGACAAGGCCTTTGCCGACTTCAAGCCGGATTCCGTGATCCACTTCGCCGGCTGGAAGGCCGTGGGTGAATCCACCGAGATCCCCCTGACGTACTACCGCGAGAACATCGGCTCCACCATCACCCTGGTCGAGACCATGGCCAAGCACGGCTGCACCCGCATCGTGTTCTCCAGTTCCGCCACGGTCTACGGCGAGGAATCCGAGCCCCCGTTCACCGAGGACGCCCCCACGGGTGCGACCAACCCGTACGGCCGCACCAAGCACATGCTGGAGCAGATCCTCGAGGACGCTGCGGCCGCCAACCCGGAACTGTCGGTGGCCATCCTGCGCTACTTCAATCCCATCGGCGCCCACGAATCCGGCCGCATCGGCGAGGACCCGAAGGGCATCCCGAACAACCTGCTGCCGTTCGTCGCGCAGGTCGCCGCGGGGCGCCGCGAGAGGTTGATGGTCTTCGGCGACGACTACGCAACCCCCGACGGCACGGGCCGCCGCGACTACATCCACGTCGTCGACCTCGCCGCCGGCCACCTCGCCGCGCTCAACTACCTGACCGACCACCGGGGCTACCACGTGTGGAACCTGGGCACCGGCCAGCCGTCGTCGGTGCTGGAGATCGTGCACGCCTTCGAGGCCGCGGCCGACATGGAGATCCCCTACGAGGTGGCGCCCCGCCGCCCGGGCGACGTGGCCGAGAGCTACGCGAACGTCGACAAGGCGCACCGCGAGCTCAACTGGCAGGCGGAGAAGACCGTGGCCGAGGCCTGTGCCGACACCTACCGCTGGCAGTCGGACAACCCGAACGGCTTCGCCGGCTGAGCCCGGAGAGTATCGCTGCGTAGACACGGGGTAGGTGTGGACTGTCCACACCTACCCCCTGTTTCTGCATCGTTATCTGGGAGAGCGCACGTATCTGCTGCAGAAGAGGCGCCGACGAGCAGGCCGAGGACGTCAAATCCGGGTCCCGGGGTGCTCAGGCCCTGGTGTCGAGTTCGGCGATCAACCGCTTGCCGGCGGTGCTTCGGTAGGACTCCTCGATGAGTTCGGCAACCTCGGCCCAGTCGGTCTCCTCGCCCAGGCGCAACCCGACCCAGCCGTACGGGCCGATGTAGCCGGGCACGTAGCCGCCTGTCTCGAGCACTGCGAGGCGTTCGTCGTCGGGTAGGAGCACGGCGATCGCCTGCGGCTCGCGGATCCACTCGCCGTCGACCTTGTGCGACATCCCCCACCACAGGAACACCTTGCGGGTGAACCAGGCGGGATGGCCCACGGAGACCTTCTCCTGTGCGCCGGGCAGGGCCAGCGCGATGTCGCGGACCCGTGCGAGGTACGGGTCGTCGGGGTCGAACATCAGCGGGTGCGCCATGTGCGCCATTGTGCCTCCCGGAGGTGGCAAAGAGAACCCCCACAGCGGCCCTACGAGCCGGCCCCAGACCTGCCTGGGACCTCCTCGTGCGGGGGTTCGGTGCGCTCGTCGAGCTCGATCCACGTGGTGTCGCAGCCGGGGCAGCGGTAGACGGGCGCGCCCTCGACCAGTTCGTCCGTCTTCAGCGTGCCGCAGGCATCCTGGCACGGCCAGCTGGTGAGGAATCGGGCGCTCATGGGCGCCAAGCGTACAACCGCGCTGGTGTGGCTCACTAGGATCGGAGCCATGCAGAAACGCCGGGTGGAAGGACGCGATCCCGCGACCCTGCCCAAGGCGCACCTCCACCTGCACTTCACGGGATCGCTGAGCGTGCCCGCCCTGGAGCGGCTGGCCGAGGCCCGCAACATGGACCTCCCTCCCAAGCTCGTCGACGGCATTGCCCTCGACGTGCCCTACAGCAAGCGAGGTTGGAACCGGTTCCAGCACCTCTACGACGTTGCCCGCGCCGCCGTCCGTGGCGAGGAGGCCCTGCGCGCCGTGGTGCGCAACGCGGCGGCCGAGGACGCGGCCGAGGGGTCGCGGCGGCTGGAACTCCAGGTGGACCCCACGTCCTACGCCTCCTCGGTCGGCGAGTTGCAGGAGGCGCTCGAGATCGTCTGTGACGAGGCGCGGCTCGCCTCCGCGACGACTGGCGTCCAGGTGGGCGTCATCGTGGCCGCCTCGCGCGTGCGCCATCCCCTCGACGCCCGCACCCTCGCGCGCATCGCCGCCCGCCATGCGGGGCAGGGCCCCGGCGAGGTGTGCGCGTTCGGCCTCAACAACAACGAGCGCGAGGGGCTCACCCACGAATGGGAGGGCGCCTTCCGCATCGCCCGCCGCGCCGGCCTGCCCGGTGTGCCGCACGGCGGCGAGCTACGCGGGGCGGACCACCTGGAGGAGGTCGTCGAGCACCTCGAGCCCACACGGATCGGCCACGGCGTGCGCGCCGTCGAGAACCCGGACCTGCTGAAGCGGATGATCGACAAGGGGATCACGTTCGAGGTATGCCCCGCGTCGAACGTGCAGTTGGGCGTCTACCAGGAGGCTGAAGACGTGCCGCTGCGCGGCCTGCTCGACGCCGGCGCCCACGTCGCCCTCGGTGCGGACGACCCGCTGCTGTTCCTCTCGCGGCTGACGGACCAGTACGTCACCGCGCGGGATGTGCATGGCCTCGACGACGCGGCCCTCGCGCGGTTGGCGAAGTCGTCGATCGAGGCGAGCTTCGCCCCAGCCGAGGACAAGCGACGGTGGCTGGCCGAGGTTGACGACTGGCTCAGCGTCCCCGCCGCCCCAGATCCACCGGCCCGCCCCTCCCAAATCTAGATTCGGGAGCGTCAAGGAGCCCAAATCTAGATTTGGGCTCACGCCCACCCCCAGAACGTCACAGCGGGAGCGCCCGGCCCAGGAAACGAAAGAGCCCCGGCCGAGGCCGGGGCTCTTCACAGGTTGCGATCAGGCGATCACTGGGCGACGACCTCGAAGGGAACGTGCGCGGTGACGGCCTGGTGCAGCTTGACGGCCGCGGTGTGGGCGCCGACGGTCTTCACCGGCTTGGTGAAGCTGACGGAACGCTTGTCCACCGTGGGGCCGCCGGCCTTCTTGATGGCCTGCGCCAAATCGGACGGGGTCACCGAACCGAACAGGGCGCCGGTCTCCGAGGCGCGGGCGGGGAGCGAGACGGTCAGGCCCTCGAGCTGCTCGCGCAGTTCCTGGGCGTGCTCGACGCCGCGAACCTCGCGGGCGTCACGGGCACGCTTGATGCCTTCGATCTGCTTCTCGGTGCCGCGGGTCCAGCGGATGGCCTTGCCCTCGGGCAGGAGGTAGTTGCGGCCGTAGCCGTCACGAACCTCGACGACGTCGCCGGCGATGCCGAGCTTGTCAACGGTGCTGGTCAGGATGAGCTTCATCATGGTTCTTGAATCCCTTCCGATCAGCGGGCGGTCGACGCGTACGGCAGCAGGGCAACCTCACGCGCGTTCTTGACGGCGAGGGCGACCTTGCGCTGGTCCTGGACCGAAAGGCCAGTGACGCGGCGGGCGCGGATCTTGCCACGCTCAGAGATGAACTTCTTGAGCGTGTTGATGTCCTTGTAGTCGATGTTGGCGACACGGGTCGTCTTCACCGGCATGATCTTCTTCTTGTTCACAGGCTTGCGCTGTGGACCGGCCATTGTGGTGCTCTCTTTCTGAAGAGTTGAAAGCCCGTCTTGCGACGGAATGTGCCAGCTAGCCCAGGCGGGCTAGATAAGCGATGGATCAGAACGGGGGCTCTTCCGGCTGCGTCTGCGCCCACGGGTCATTCCCGCCGCGGTTGCCGCCGCCGGTGTTGCCGGAGCTGGACCACGGATCAGCCTGCTGGCTGCTCTGCTGCTGCCCACCACCGGTGTTGCCACCGCCCTGGTTGCCCTGCCACTGACCGCCACCGCCGCCGCCACCACCGGAAGACCGGTTGACGGTTGCAGTCGCGAAGCGGAGGGTGGGTCCGACATCTTCGACATCGATCTCGAAAACGGTGCGCTTCTGACCTTCACGGTCGTCGTACGACCGTGACTTCAGGCGCCCCTGCACGATGACCTGCATGCCCTTGCGGAGCGTCTCGGCCACGTTCTCGGCGTACTGGCGCCACACCGAGCAGTTGAGGAACAGCGCCTCGCCGTCCCGCCACTCGTTCGACTGACGGTCGAACACGCGGGGGGTCGAAGCGATCCGGAAGTTCGCCACCGCTGCGCCGTTGGGCGTGAAGCGGAGCTCGGGATCAGCCGTGAGATTGCCCACGACCGTGATCTGGGTTTCGCCTGCCATGTTTTCTGATGCCTCCGATGATTCGGACTTGATGACGACGCGGCTTGGGCCTCGCCGTCGAGGTCTGGAATGAAAATCTATCCGTCTACCATTTTGGCCGGTAGGACTGACAAATATTCATCCAGCTGATTGCTGTGGATAACTCAGTCCTCGAGTCGCAGCACCTTGGTGCGCACGATCCGCTCGTCGATGGTCATCAGACGATCCATCTCGGAAACGATCGCGGGCTCCGCGGTCACCTGCAGCACGGCGTAGATGGCCTCGGACTTCTTGTTGATGTCGTATGCGAGCCGGCGACGTCCCCAGATGTCCTGGTTGTCGACGGTGCCACCACCCTTGGTGATGACCTCGAGATGCTTCTCGACCAGCGCGGGGACCTGACGCTCGTCGACATCAGAGTCGATGAGCACCATAACCTCGTACTTGCGCATGCTTCAGCCCCACCTCCTTCGGACTAACGGCCACGGGCGGTTCCCGCGGCAGGAGGGCAAAACTGTCTATGGCGACAGCCAATGGCCCACACTACCGGTTCGAGGCGGCGGCCCCCAAACCCGTGAGCACCCCGCTGGCCTCGATGGTGGCCCAGAAGGTGTCGGCCCACCCCTCGTAGCCCAGGTCGTTGGGATGGAACAGGTCCCTGGCCGTGTAGCGGTGGTAGCCGAAGGTGCCGGTCTCGCGGGTGACGGTGTGCAACGGCACGTCCGCCACGAACGCCCCCTCGGGAAGTGCCTCGAGGATCACGTCGAGGTTGGCCTCGAAGGTTGACGGCGTGTGGCCGGGGAACACGACGTCGTTGGCGCCGATGTCGAGGGTCACGAGATCCGGGGTGAAGTGGAGGTCACGGAGCAGCGGGAGCTGATCGCGCACCACGTCGGCACTGGTGGCCCCGCTGACCGACAGGTTGGTGACGACGACCTCCCGCCCGGTCCGCTCGGCGATCCGGCGCGCGAGCAGCGCGACGTAGCCGTGCGCGACGGAAGAGGCGCCCACGCCCTGGGCTGCGGAGTCGCCCAGGGCGACGTAGTGCAGCACACTGTCCCCGCCGTCGACCCGCTCCTCCCAGTGCGCGCGGTAGGCGTCCACGTGGCGGTTGATCTCAGCGCGGCCTCTCAGGAAGCTGACCAACGCAACGGCTCCGGCCGCGACCGCGAGCGCGGCCAGGGGTGTCCTCACCGTCGGCCCCGGTACGGGCCGGGGAGCACGGGGTTGCCGTCCTTCGCCCAGGCGCGCAGGCCGCCGGCGACGGATTCGGCCAGGAGGCCCTTCTCCCGGAGGGTGGCGGCGGCGAAGGAGGAGCGCAGGCCGGTGTCGCACATGACGATGATGGCGGCGTCTCGCTCGGCGTGGGGGTTGTCGCCGTGGATGGCGGTCTCGGGATCCGCGGTGAGTTCCTTGATGTCGACGGGGCGTGCCGGCGGTGCATGGCCGGCCTCGTATTCGACCTGGGTGCGCACGTCGATGAGGACGGCCCCCTTGCTCAGCGCCATGAGTGTCTCGTCGATGCTCAGCCCGTCAGCGGAGCGCTTCCCGAGGAAATCCAGCAAACCCATGCGCCCATTGTCCACCACCTCGGAAGGCGGCTCGGTCAGATGACCCCGAACAGCCCCAACCCGATGGCGCCGATGAGCAGACTCAGGCCGAGGCCGAGCAGGAGATAGCCGAGCCAGGTCTTGCGGGCCCAGCGCAGCACCAGGAGGGGGAGGGCGACCGCCGACGCGACCGCCAGCGCCCCGAAGACCCGTACCCACACTGGGGTGGTGCCGATCGCTCGGTCGGTGCCGGCGCTGCCCGTGTCCGGGATGAGGAGCGCGACGAGCCCGGCGGCGGCGCCCGGCAGCACGAGGATGAGCGCCAGCAGGGCCATGGCGATGGCGCCGGGCCAGGTGCCCCACCAGATCCGCTTGGCCATCAGTCCTGGGGGATGTGGCCGGAGAGCACCCAGTCGAGGAACTCCTTGAGGTCACCGGTCTCGCCGTCGCGGCCGCCCCGGCCGACGACCAGCGGCGCCAACTGCGGCTCAAGCTTCACACCCTTGAAGCGGGACATGAAACTGCCCGGGACGGTCAGCGAGTAGTAGTTGCCCTCGGTGTCGATGCCGATGGAGTGGTTGGTGCGCAGGTACCAGCCCACCTTGTCGGTCTTGACGACGTGCCCGTCCATGGTGGTGGCCTTCAAGGGCCGGGGCGCCAACCCCTGGGCCTTGGCGTCCTCGAGGAACTGGTCGATGAGCACCTTGGCGCGTGCCGCCTCATTGCGGGCGTTGCTCTCGTTCAACTGCGCCCGGATGCGGGCGGCCTTCTGGCGCTCGGTGAGGTGCTCGTCCATCCCCCAAGCTTAGGCTCGGAAAGATCGATGCGTATCCGGGCCCCAGATGTGGAGTGTCCACACCTGGGGGCCTCCTACGCATCGTTAAACCTGGATCCAGGTCAAATGCAGTACCCGCCATCGACCAGGATCTCCTGGCCCGTGATGAAGGCCGCCTCCTCCGAGGCGAGGAACGCGATCGCCGCGGCGACCTCCTCGGGCTTGCCGAAGCGACGGGCGGGGATCTTCGCCCTCGCCGCATCCGCCGATTCCTCGTCGGGGTACAGCGATTTCAGCCGGTCCGTGGCCGTGAAGCCCGGCGCCACGGTGTTGCACGTCACCCCGTCCGCACCAACCTCCATCGCCAAGGTGCGCAGGTAGTTCGTCACCGCCGCGCGCAGCGAATTGCTCACGGGCAGGTTCAGCGTCGGCCGCCCCACCGTCTGCGAGGTGATCGCGACGATGCGCCCCCACCCGCGGGCCCGCATGCCGGGCAGCACCGCATCGGCGAGCCGGGTCGTCGACATGAAGGTGGTCTCGAAGCCCGCGACCCAGGCCTCCTCCGTCACCTCGGACGGCAGACCCGGTGGTGGCCCGCCCGCATTGGACACCAGGACGTCGACCTCCCCGGCTGCCTCGACGGCGGCGCGGACCCCGTCGGCCAGGCCCACGTCGGCGACCACCCAGCCCGCACCGATCTCGTCGGCCGCAGACCGCACGTCGGCCTCCGTGCGGGAGGCGATGGTGACCTCCGCACCCATGTCGCGCAGCAGTTTGGCCGCCGCGAATCCGATGCCCCTGCTGGCGCCCGTCACGAGCGCCCTCCTACCGTCGAGTGTGAACATGGCCCAACGCTAACCGAGCCCCCGCCTCGCCGGAACCCCTCGTTCCTCGCTGCGACCGGCTCAACCGCCCGTGCCGAAGCGACTCCGGACGGCGGCGAGGTCGTCGTCGGTCGCGCCGTGCTCGCGCAGGAGGCCCTCCGCATCCACCTCTGCGAGGAAGCGGCGCAGCGCCGCCACCCGGTCACCCAGCCAGGCCTCCCACTCCGCGCCCTTCTTGTGCGTGTCGGTGGGGTGGAAGTGGTGCTCGTGGAACGCGTTGATGCCGGCGGCGGCCTCGACGTATCCGGCCACGATGTCATCGTGGTTCCAGCCCGCGACCACCTGCCCGAGCGACAGCACGAGCCCGGTGCGGTCGCGACCCGCGGAGCAGTGCACGATCACCGGGCCTTCCGCATGGGCGACGGCGAGGACGGCGCGGGTCACCCTGTCCCCGAACAGGACGAGGTAGCCCGGGTAGTCGGCCGGGTGGTCGAGGTAGCCCAGCGGGTAGTCGAAGCCCGGGTCGTCCGGGTCCTCCGTGGGGCGGCTCAGCACGGTGATGGGGGCCAGGGCGTCGGCGGGCACCTCGGCGTCGCCGTCGCGGCGGATCTCGTGCTCGAACGGGGAGCGCAGGTCCACCACGGTCCGGTAGCCGGCCTCGGCGGCCTGCCGCCAACCATCGGCAGAGACCCATTCACGTCGCCCCATCCGCACGAGGCCGGGCACCACCTCATGCGCGTTGACCGCACCGTCGAAGATCATGGACCCGACTCTATCGCCAGCACGTTGCCACCCCTTTGTCCTTCCACAAACCTTGTACGAAACGCGCCGACTCCGTATCGTTGGCCCCCTCCCACCGAACGGAAACACCATTATGAGCCGCACCCGCCGCCACGTCGCCTCCATCGCCGCAGCAGCCGCCACCTTCGGTGCGCTCGACGCGGTGTGGATCAGCCAGGTCGCCCTCCCGCTGTACCGCAAGGAGATCCCGGAACTGCTGGCCGACTCCCCCGACCCGGTGCCAGCCATCCTCTTCTACCCCGCCTTCACGGCCGCCCTCAGCCACCTGGCGGTGCGCCCCGACGAGGAGCGCGGCGCCGCGGTGCGCGTGCGGGACGGCGCGATCTTCGGCGGGATCGCCTACGCCACCTACAGCCTCACCGGCAAGGCGGTCCTCAAGGACATGACCTGGCCCGCCGCGCTCGCCGACTTGGGCTGGGGCATCGCCGTCGGCGCGGCCATGGCCGGAGCGGCGCACCTCGCGTTGAAGACACGCTGGGCGCGTGGCTC
>DURG01000011.1 GCA_012837465.1 Propionibacterium sp.
CACCCCCGGCGGTTTCGCAGCCGCCTACCGCCTGCTCGCGAAACTGGAGGAGGCCGGCAAGATGTTGCGCGGCTATCTGGTCGACGGCCTCGGCGGCGCCCAGTTCAGCACCCCGGAGATCATCGACCAGCTCCGGACGAAGGGACCCCGCAGCCTCCACGCCCAGCCTCACCCCATCCTCCTTGCCGCCCTCGACCCCGCGAACCCCTACGGCTCGATCCTTCCTTGGCCCGAACACCCGACGGCCCACCCCTCGCGTGCCGCTGGCGCCCTCGTGGTCCTCGCCGACGGCGAGTGCATCGCGCACCTGACCCGCGGCGGTCGGCTCCTCACCCTCTTCGGGGACGAGGAGGCCCGCCCCCGGCACGCGGCCCTCGTCGTGCGCGCCCTGCAGGAGGCGGCCTCCGAGGGACGTCTGGCCCGGGCGCGCATCGAGGAGGTCGACGGTGAGCGCCTCGCTGCCTCCGGGCTCGAGGCAGCGTTCCTCAGCGCGGGGGCGAAACTGACGCCGAAGGGCATCGTGGTGGAGGCGCCCCGTGCCTGAGGGCGACACCATCTGGCGGCTCTCCGAGCGGCTCCAGCCCCTCGTCGGCAGGGTGATCACGCACAGCGACTTCCGCATCGCGCCGCTGGCCACGGCGTCGCTGACCGGCGAACGCATCGACCGCATCTGGCCGTACGGCAAGCACCTCTACTGGCAGTGTGGCGAGCGCATCCTGCACACGCACCTGCTGATGGACGGCGAGTGGCGCATCCACTCGATGGGCCGGCGCTGGTCCAAGCCTGCACACACCGCGCGCCTCGTCGTCCACGTCGACGGGGTGGAACTGGTGGGTCACGACCTCGGGGTAGTCGAACTCTGGCCCGCGCAACAGTATGGGCAGCGCACCGCGCACCTGGGCCCCGACCTGCTGGCCCCCGAGTGGGCCGATACGGGCCGCGACGAGGCCATCGCCCGGATCGTCAGCCACCCTGGCCGCACCATCGGCGAGGCCCTCCTCGATCAGCGCAACCTGGCCGGGATCGGCAACGAGTACCGCGCCGAGGTCTGCTTCCTGAAGGGCCTGCACCCGGCGGCCCCGGTATCGGCCTGCGACGTGCCGGCCGTGGTGGATCTGGCGGCGAAGCTGATGCGGGACAACCGGCACCGGGTCAAGCGCACCTTCACCGGCGACGAGCGGGAGAACACCTTCGTCTTCGGGCGTCGCCATCGTCCCTGTCGCCGCTGCGGCACCACGATCGAATCCTCGACGCTGGGCGGCGCCACCTCCGTCGCCGACCCCGAAGCGGGCCGGGAGCGGATCATCTGGTGGTGCCCCGCCTGCCAGCCGCTCAGCTGACCAGGTGCTCACCGAGGCTGTCGCGCAGCGATTCCGGCAACTCGGTCTTCTTCAGGTCCTGGTCTGCGACCACGAGGATCGTGCGGGCCCGGTTGTGCACCGTCCCGGTCTCCGGGTCGACCACCTCCGAGGCGAGCACGATCGACGAGGTGCCCAGGTGCACCGGCGCGACCCGCACCTCGTACGGCTCCAACCGGTGCGGGATCTGGGCCAGGTAGTCCACGTCCTGCCGGGCGATGAGCCACATGTGCTGTGCCCCCTTCGAGCCGGCGCGCGCCATCGTCGGGTCCCACTGCGTGGTGGCCGTGATGCGTGCCTGCTGCAGGTAGTCGTAGACCTTGGCGTTGTTCACGTGCCCGTAGCTGTCGAGGTCAGTCCAGCGCACCGGCAGCGGCACTGGCGTCCCGCGACCCTCGAGGTGCGGGGCCGTGAGATCGCGCAGTGGCTCCACCTCGATGCGGTACTCCTCGAAGAAGGAGCGGTACTCGGACTTCAGCTTGATGGGCTTCTGCTCGTCAAAGCTGAACGCGCACAGCAGCGTCCGGGCGACGATGGACACCTCGCCGCCCTGCGTGATCTCGTAGGCCAGCTCCACCCGCGACGCGCCCAACGTGGACACCCCCAGCTCGACGACCACCGCGTCCTCGTCGTAGTGGATCGGCCGACGGTACTCCACCTGGTGGCGCACCACCACGATGCCCTCATCGAGCAGCGCGGACGCAGGTCCGCTGCGGAGGAACACGACGCGTGCCTCCTGCAGGTAGTCGACCATGACCGCGTTGTTCATGTGCCCCTGCGCGTCCATGTCGGACCAACGCAGGGGGCACTCCCAACGGAACAAGGCTTAGTCCTCCTGCGGGTAGAGGGTCTCGACGATGTCGGCGTACTTGTCGGTCACCGCGCCGCGGCGGATCTTCATGTTGGCCGTGACGCCATCGTTCTCGACGGTGAGCTCGTGGTCGAGGATCGCGAAGGTCTTGACCGTCTCCCACTTCTCGAGGCGCTCGTTGACCCGGTTCATCCACTTCTCGATGGAGGCCTTGATCTCGGGACGCTGCGAGAGTTCCGCGTAGCTGAGGTGGCCCAACTGGCGCTTCTCGGCCCACTTCTCCAGCAGCGCCGGGTCCAGCACCACGAGCGCGGAGACGTACTTGCGGCCCTCGCCGATGGCGATGGACTGCGCCACGTAGGGGATGTTCGCCTGGATGGCGCCCTCCACCTTCTGCGGTGCGACGAACTTGCCGCCGGAGGTCTTGAAGAGGTCCTTCTTTCGGTCGGTGATCCTGATGTGCCCGGTGGGGGCGATCTCGGCGATGTCGCCGGTGTGGTACCAGCCATCGGCGTCGATCGCCTTGTCCGTCTTGTCGGGCAGGTTGTGGTAGCCCGGCGTGATGATGGGGCCGCGCAGCAGCAGCTCGCCGTCGTCGGCCAGCTTCGCGTCGAGGCCCGGGATGGGCGGGCCGACGGTACCGAAGTGGGGATCCGCCGGCAGGTCCACACAGGCGATGGCGCTGGTCTCGGTGGCGCCGTAGCCCTCGACGATGAGGATGCCGGCGCCGTAGAACCACTTCTGGATCTGGGGACTGAGCTTGGCGGAGCCGGAGATCATGAACTTCATCTGGCCGCCGAGGCGTTCCTTCAGCTTCGAGAACACCAGCTTGTCGGCGAGCTTGTATTGCATGGCGAGCGCGCCCTTGAGGGGGCGGCCGGCCAGCCGGTCGTCGATCGACTTGTAGCCGACGGAGAACGCCCAGCGCGCGATCTTGCCCTTGAGGCCGGTGTTGCCGGTCATGACGGCGGCGCGGACCTTCTCGAAGATGCGCGGCGCGCCACACATGAAGGTGGGATGCACCTCGCCCAGGCCCTGGACGATCTTGTCGATGCGGCCGTCGATGGCGGAGGCGAAGCCGTAGTCCAGCTGGGCCGCGATGAGCGCCTTGCCGAACACGTGGCTGAGTGGCAGCCACAGGAACTGCAGCTCGTCAGGGCCGATGATGTCGAGGTACTTGGTGGCGGCGCCCTCGTAGACCCACGACAGGTGGTTGAGGCGCACGCCCTTCGGGCGGCCGGTGGTGCCGGAGGTGTAGATGAGGGTGGAGAGCGTGTCGTGATTCGTCGAGGCGATGGATTCCTCGAGCGCCTTCGGGTTGTCCTTCAGGTGCGCCTCGCCCAGCTCCTGCAGCTTCTCGTAGGAGATGATCCGGTCATCGAACGTCACGCCGGTCCCGTCGATCACGACGATGGTGTGGAGCTGGTCGTCGAACTCGGAGTCGTCGGTGACCTTGGCCACCTGCTCGGCATTCTCTGCGACGAACACCTTGGAGCCCGAGTCGCCGACGATGTAATGCACGTCCGGCGAGGCGGTGTTGGGGTAGACGGTGGTGGTGGCACCGGCCGCCACGGCGATGGCAAGATCCAGGAACAGCCACTCGAGGCGCGTGCTGGAGCAGATGGCGACCCGGTCCTCATACTTCAGCCCGCGCGCCAGCAGCCCGGCTGCCAGCTTGTCGATGATGTCGCTGGATTCCGTCCACGTGAGCTTCGTCCACGTGTTCGGGCCCTCCGCTGCACCGTCCGGGTACATGAACGCCAACTTGTTGGGCGTCTCTGCCACCCGGCGCCGCAGCATGTGGCCGACGTTGTCGGCCGCGCGCGACATGATCTCTTCACGAACTCCCATGGGGTCCCCTTCTCCGCTCATTTCCACGCAAGACTAACGTGGAGTCCCAGCGGTGGCTAGGGAAATCCCAGAGTAACTACTTGAAATGTAAATCATGTGCTATTCTGGCCCTTATGTCTGAACCAGTTGCAGGTTGGCTCACGGAGAGCCAGCAGCGTGTCTGGCGGAGCTACCTCCTGGCCAACACCCACATCAACCAGTACCTCGACGATGCGCTCCAGCAGTTCAACCTGTCGCTGCCCGAGTACGAGGTGCTCGTGCGCCTCAGCGAATCCCCCAACCATACGTTGCGCATGGGCGAACTCGCCTCGTCCGTCGGCCACTCGCGCTCCCGCCTGACCCACACGGTCAAGCGCATGGAGCGCGTCGGTCTCGTGAGCCGCACCTCCTGCGACTCCGACGGCCGCGGCGTGCAGGCCACCATGACCAAGGAGGGCTTCGCGCTCCTCAAGCGCGCCGCCCCCGCCCACGTCGACTCCGTGCGCCGCGTCTTCGTCGACGCGATCGACCCCGACGACTACGCCGCGCTGGGCCGGGCCATGCAGGCGTCACTGGCGGTGGCAGACTAGGGCGCGTGACGCCCGAGACCGCCCGCCCCCATGCCCGCCTGTTGAGCGAGCTCGGTGAGCTCGCCTCCATCGTCGACGACACCACGCTCACCCGTGCGCTCTATTCCTCCGACGCGTCGCTGTACCGCGTCGAGCCCCAGGCCGTTGCGTACCCCCGCACCGCCGACGAGCTGGTCGCCCTCGTGCGCGCCTGCCTGGCCACCGGCACCCCCATCACCGCCCGCGGCGCGGG
>DURG01000156.1 GCA_012837465.1 Propionibacterium sp.
GCCAGCGAACGACGAAGGGCGCCCGCAGGTGATCTGTGAACTCTCCCCCCCGTGGTGAAGGTGACAGACCGGCTGCGGGCGCCCTTCGTCGCCGCGCAGAGCGCGACGCTCAGGGACCGGCCGCGATGCTCAGGGACCATCCGCTCAGGCCCTGCGGGCCCGGCGGGAGCGTTGCTGCTGCTGCGGGAAGCTCTTCTGAGCGGCCAGCGCGATCTTCTTCAGCTGTCGCCGGTCGGACCAGGCGCCGATGAGGCCGCCGAGGCCGGGGATGGCCTTGCCGAACAGCCGTACGGAGCGCAGGCCGAAGCGCTTGAGCAGACGCACGCCGATGGCCTTGGTGACCTCGGACAGCTGCACCTTGGGCAGCCGCTTGGCCACCTGCTTGGAGGCCGCGCCGGCGATCGGGCCCAGCCCCACGTGATCGAGGATCTCGCCGGACTCCTCCCCCACCAGCGAGGCGAGCACCCGGGTGCGCACCTCGTCGTCGTTCAGGTCGTAGCCGCGGAGCTTCGCGATGGCCCCCACCATCCGGGTGGCCTGCACGTAGAACTCGAACACGTTGGCCGGCAGCAGGAACGCCAACGTCGCGATGCCGCCCAGGCCGGTGGCGAAGCCTCCAGCGGTGATGCCCCGGCGGTGGCGGCGGATCACGCTGTCCACTGCTGCGTCGGCATCGTTGCCGGCATTGGCCAGCGCCCTCTGCGCCACCCGCTCCGCTGAGGAGAAGGACGCCTTGCCGTCGAGGCCGATGTCGCGGAAGGCGCCCACCATGGTCTCGATCGGCGACGATACGCCGATCTGACAAGCCTAGACGCTGGGCGACCTACTGGAGGTTTGTCCGCTCGGTGGTTTCGACACCACTCGCAGAGCTCGTGGGCTCAACCAACGAGACGCCGAACATCTGCGCGGTGGCGCGGGCCGACGGCGTGCCGGCGTCGGGGTCGGCGCCACCCTCCAGCAAAGCGGCGATGACGTCTGCCTCCTGCTTGAACACCGCGCCGGCCAGAGGTGACTGGCCTCGATCGTTGAGCGCATCCGGATCCGCGCCACGCTCCAGCAGCGCCCGCACGGTGTCCGCCTGTCCGTGATAGGCCGCGAGCATCAGCAGCGTGTTTCCCTCGGCATCGGTCAGGTTCACCGGGGCGCCCGCATCGACGTAGGCGGCCAGCCGCTGCGCCTCACCCAACCGGGCGCGATCGAACAGCCAGGTGGCCAGCTCGGCAGGATCAGAACCGTCGGGAATCCCAGTCATGGCAACGAGCCTAATATGCTGAGGACCGTGCCGACGACCGACCATGCCGTTCCCACCTCCACCTACCGTCTCCAGTTCCAGGCGGAGTTCACCTTCGACGACGCAGTGGCGCACGTGCCCTACCTCGCGTCCCTGGGAGTGACGCACATCTTCTGCTCCCCGATCCTGCAGGCGACCCCCGGCTCCACGCACGGCTATGACGTGGTGGACCACTCGACGATCTCCGACGAGTGCGGCGGCGAGGACGGCTTCCGCCGCCTGGTGGCCGCCGCGCGCGAGCTCGGGCTGGGCATCGTCGTGGACGTGGTGCCCAACCACATGGCCGTGCCCACGCCGCTCTGGCTCAACCGAGCGCTGTGGGACGTGCTGCGCTCCGGCGCGGATTCCGAGTACGCCGGATGGTTCGACATCGATCTCAGCCGCTCCCGCGCGGTCCTGATGCCCGTCCTCGGCCGCCGCATCGGTGAGGAGTTGGCAGATGGCGCCATCCGGGTGGAGACCCGCAGCATCCGCGGGCGCAGCGAGCATGTCGTCGTCTATCACGACCACGTGTTCCCCGTCCGCCCCGGCACGGAAGGCCTCCCGCTCGAGGAACTGCTCGAGAAGCAGTGGTACCGCCTGGCGTACTGGAAGGTGGGCAACGAGGAGCTCAACTACCGGCGGTTCTTCGACGTCGACACCCTCGCGGCCATCCGCGTGGAGGACCAGTCCGTCTTCGACGCCAGCCACGCCAAACTCCTCGAGCTGTTCCACGAAGGGCTCATCGACGGGTTCCGCATCGACCACCCCGACGGCCTGGCCACGCCGCGCGGCTACCTCAAGCAGCTCCAGCAGGCCACCGGCGGCTGCTGGGTGGTCGTCGAGAAGATCCTCGAACCCCATGAGCAACTACCCGGCGGGTCGCGCTGCGCCGGCACCACCGGCTACGACGCCCTCCTCCGGGTGGGCGGCCTGTTCCATGACCCGAACCAGCTGCCCCGGCTCAACGACCTGTGGGAACGCATCGCCGACACCTCCGACGGCTGGTTCGGCCAGATCCTCCTCCAGGCGAAGGAGGAGGTGGTCCAGACCATGCTGTTCGCCGAGGTCAACCGCCTCACCTCCCTCGCCGTGGCGATCTGTGAGTCGGACCTGCGGCTGCACGACC
>DURG01000157.1 GCA_012837465.1 Propionibacterium sp.
AAATCTCCTGGGTTACGGGTCACCACCGGCAGGCCCTCAGCAACTGCGGTCGCCGCGATCAACAGATCGGCAAACCTGCGTCTCGGCTGACGCCCCGAAGCGACCACGGCTGCATGCACCCGGCCGTAGGCGCGGGCAGCCTCAGCGCTGAAGGGGATCGACTCAAAGGCGGCCTCTGCACGCTGCAGCCGATCCTGCCGACGGGCGCGTTCAGCCGGATCCGACGTCGCCGTAGGCCCCGCGGCCAACTCGGCCATGGTGATCGCAGAGACCCCAACGGTCAGGGGCAACAGATCTGCATCGATGATGTCGAGGTCGATGACAACCGACGTGTCCAGCAGGCCCGCCTCAACCCGCTCAACCACGAGGCTCCGCATCCTGATCCACGAACCCATCCAGGTCACGTCTGAACTGTTCGCCATCAACCCGGGGCGCCCCTCGGAAGATCTCGGCAACCAGACGCGCATCCACGAGCCGGCGTCGGCGAAGAGGCCGCAACTCCCCCACCGGAACGGTATTGCGCGTGACGACGAAGGATCGCCCCTCGTCGAGTGCGCTCATGATCCGGCCACTGTCGTTGCGGAGTTCCCTCTGACTGATGACCTCGCTCATAGCGTGAGCGTAGCACCCCGTGCTACATCCCGGTCGCGAAGTGCCTCAGAACGTCACACGTCAAGCCGAAACGTCACCGAGCGCTGGGTGCGAACGTGACCGTCCTGCCCGGAGTCACCATCAGAGATGGCGCTGTCGTCGGCGCTGGATCCGTCGTGACCAAGGATGTCGCCCCCAACACCGTTGCGGTCGGAACTCCCGCACGCCAAGTGCGTGACATCGAACCGTGACTCTCACCCATGCCCAGCCCATCCGCCACATGGCCGGCGCGTGGGCCGCGACCGCCCTGCTGGCTGCTTCGGCGCTCGCCGCCTGCACCGCAGCACCGGAACCATCCCCGTCCAGTGCGAACGGCCCAGCGAGTGCCGCTTCCGCGATCCCGGCGCCGTCGGCATCGAGCACCCCCACCAACGCTCAGGAGAAGCCCACCATGATCATCTCTGTCAACGGACACGACCTCGAACTACAGCTCGCCGACAACTCCTCGGCGCACGCATTTGCCGACCTCGTCGGGAATAGCGGCCTCGAACTCGCGATGGAGGACTACGGCGGTTTCGAGAAAGTGGGGCCGCTCCCCCAGCGCCTGCCCACCAACGACGAGCAGATCACCACTCGACCGGGCGACGTGATCCTCTACCAGGGCGACAAGCTCGCCATCTACTACGACACCAACGCCTGGACGTTCACCCGGATCGGACGGATCATTGACCTGGACGCCGACCGGATGCGCAAGGTGCTCGGCGAAGGGGACGTAACGGTCACAATCACGGCGAGTGAGTGATCCCGAACCGCGAAGCAGAACTCCCAGGGGCGCAGGCGTTATCTCGAGAAGCGGAACTCCACCACGCTCCGCCACTTGTAACCATGACGGCACACCGGGGCACACCGGCTCGTCGGGTCCTTCTGAGCAGGAAGGACCTCTTTGAACAGCCGCCAGGGCGCGAACAGCGCGAGGGGGATCACACCAGCAGCACTGAATCAGTCAACTAGCACATGAGGGCTTCGGTTCACTGCGGAGCAGCACGGAGGCACGTCTCAGGCTTCCGGCGGCCGACCGTCAGCAGGAGGACGCCAGCGCGAACCCACCTTCGGTGTTGAGCACCTGCCCCGTCATCCGCGCCCGCTGCCGATCAGCCTCGACGCAACCGCGAACCCAATCCCTTGCCGACGACTGACCCCCGTGACGAGCGCCGCTCGTCCTCGAAGTGACCGGACACTCATGCAGTCCGTAGCGGCTGAATGCTGTCCAGCGCGTCCCCGAGGGCGTCCATCTCGACCTCAAGGTCATAGCGCACCTGCAGGTTGATCCAGAACTGCGCACTCATGGCGAAGAAGCGCCCTAGACGCAGAGCCGTATCCGCCGTGATCCGACGCTTGCCGTGCACGATCTCGTTGATCCGACGCGGCGGAACGCCGATGGATACTGCCAGCCGGTTCTGAGTTACGCCCATCGGAACGAGGAACTCCTCCATGAGGATCTCGCCCGGATGGATCGGGGGAATCTTGTCATCCATGTCTCACCTCCTAGTGATAGTCGACAATCTCGACCTCGCAGGGGCCCGCAGCAGTCCAGACGAAGCAGATCCGCCACTGGTCGTTGATTCGGATGCTGTGCTGACCGATCCGGTCGCCCTTGAGCGCTTCCAGCCGGTTCCCCGGTGGAACGCGGAGTTCATCAAGCTCGTGGGCAGCATCGAGTAGCAACAGCTTTGTGAGCGCCTTCTTGTGCAGACGAGAGTCGAGACGCTTGACGCGCTGCCGCAGGAACAGGCGTTCGGCATCGCGGTCGGCAAAGGAGACGATCACCCGACCATCATATAACGCAGCGCGTCATTAACGCTAGACGTTAAACCGGAACTCCACCACGTCGCCGTCCTGCATCACGTAGTCCTTGCCCTCAAGGCGCATCTTGCCAGCCGCTTTCGCGGCGTTCTCGGAGCCGGCGGCGACCAAGTCGTCGAAGCTCACCACCTGGGCCTTGATGAAGCCCTTCTGGAAATCGGTGTGGATCACGCCGGCAGCCTCGGGGGCAGTGGCGCCCTTCTTGATGGTCCAGCCGCGGGCCTCCTTGGGGCCGGCAGTGAGGTAACTCTGCAGGCCGAGGGTGTCGTACCCGACGCGAGCGAGCACGTCGAGGCCGGGCTCCTCGACGCCCATCTCGGCGAGGAAGTCGCGGGCCTCGTCCTCCTCCATCTCGACGAGCTCAGACTCGAACTTAGCGTCGAGGAAGATGGCCTCCGACGGGGCGACGAGGTCGCGCATCCGCTGCTTGAGGTCCTCGTCTCCCAGCTCGTCCTGATCGCAGTTGAACACGTAGAGGTACGGCTTGGCGGTGAGCAGGTGCAGTTCGTAGAGCTCTTCGGCGTCGACGCCGGCGGCGCGCACGCCCTTGCCGGATTCGAGCGCATCCTTGGCGGCCTGGAAAGCCTGGAGCTTCGGCTGCATCTCCTTCTTGATGCGGGCCTCCTTCTCCACGCGCGGGATGGCCTTCTCGACGGTGGCTAGATCGGCCAGGATCAGCTCCGTGGTGATGGTGTCGATGTCGTTGGCCGGGTCGACCTTGCCGTCGACGTGCGTGACATCGACGTCCTCGAACACGCGGGTGACCTGGCAGATCGCATCGGCCTCACGGATGTTGGCGAGGAACGCGTTGCCCATGCCCTCGCCCTGCGAGGCGCCCTTCACGATGCCGGCGATGTCGACGAAGCTCACCGTCGCGGGGATGATCTTCTCGGAGCCGTAGATCTTGGCGAGCACCGGGAGCCGCTCGTCGGGCACCCCCACCACGCCGACGTTGGGCTCGATCGTCGCGAACGGATAGTTCGCCGCGAGCACCTCCGCGCGGGTCAGTGCGTTGAACAGGGTCGACTTGCCGGCGTTGGGGAGGCCGACGATTCCAATGGTGAGTGCCACGAGAAAGGAGTGTAGCCGTCAAGGCCCGAGACTCCTTCCTCAGAGCTGCTCAGCCTCGGCCGCGGCGGTGGCGCGCCTTGAGGCGGACACCGTCAGGCAGCGGTGGAGCCGCAAGCCACGATTCGGCGCCCCGGTAGCCCTTGACCCGGCCGAAGCGGTCGTCGGGAGCCTCGTTCCACTCCTCGCGCAGCCGCACGATGTCGTCGTGACTGCGGCCGATGAAGTTCCACCACATCACCACGTGCTCGTCGAACGGCTCGCCTCCAAGCAGCATCAGGCGCGCGGGCTTGTCGGTGGGGTTGTGGAGGCGGAGGTGATCGAGGCCCTTGTCGCGGACGCCGAGCACGGAATTGTCGAGGCGCGTGCCGTCGAAGTCGATGACACCGGTGTCGACGAGGACGCCGTGTTCGAACCCCGCCTTGACCGGCGTCTCAAACGTGGTGCCGGGCGCGAGGATGATCTCAGCACCCAGCAGCGGGCTCTCCGTGTGGATGGGCGAGACGGCGTCGCCCAACTCTCCGATGAAGACCCTCGACTTCACGCCGGAATGGTTGTCGTCGAGTTCGGGCGCGTGGTGCTGGAACTCGCGGACGATGTCGGCCTTGTCGTGTGGGAGCACGGTCCAGAGCTGGACGCCGTGCAGCGCATCGCGGCTCTTCGTCGACACCTCGGAATGGGCGATCCCGTAGCCGGACGTCATGAGGTTTACCTCGCCGGGCCGCACCATCGCGTGGACATCGCCGGAGTCGCGGTGTTCGATCTCGCCGGAGAACAGCCAGCTCACCGTCTGCAGCGATGTGTGCGGATGCGGCGGCACATCCATGCACTTGCCCTCTTCAGGGCCGTAGTGATCGACGAAGCACCAGGCGCCGACGAACGAGCGCGACATGTTCGGCAGGGTGCGCCGCACGGTCAGCGCGTCGGCTCCCCCAAGCGGCACCTCCTTGGGCGGGTAGGCCTCAACCCCCTCACAGGCCTCGTTGCCGTGATCGACGTAGATGGGCTCACGCGTACTCATGCGACGAGCCTACGCCGATAGCCTGAAACACACAGGCCCACATTTTGGCCACAGTTGCGTAGCGTTAATGGTGAGGTTAGGGTTACCTAAGTCGCGACACGACACCTACTACGGAAAGACTCCGATGAAGCAGACCCTGCGCATCCTCGCCGCCACCGCGGCTGCAGGCGCCCTCGCGCTCGCCGCGTGTGGCACCCCCGATACAGAACCCGGCACCGACGACGCCACCTCCCCCGCCGCCGAAGCCATCTCCGTCGATCACACCCAGGGCACCGTCGAACTGGACGCGCCCGCGAGCAAGATCGTCGTGCTCGACTGGGGCAGCCTCGACACGCTCGGCGCCCTCGGCGCCGCGGAGTCCGTCGTCGGCGTACCCAAGGCCACCAACGTGCCGGAGGTCGTCAGCGAACTGGCCACCGACGCCACTGACGTCGGTACCCTCCAGGAGCCCAACTTCGAGGCCATCGCAGCCCTGCAGCCCGATCTCATCGTGGCCGGCTTCCGCTCCGCCAAGCATGTCCCCGAGCTGGACAAGATCGCCCCCACGATCGACATCACCTACGACTACTCCCAGAGCTTCTACGACGGCGTGGCCTACGCCACCGAGATCCTCGCTGAGGCCACCGGCACCGAGGAGCAGGCCGAGACCGAACTCAAGGAACTCGAGGACGCCATCACGGCCGCCAAGGACAAGGTCCCGGCGGACAAGACCGCCATGGTTCTCATGACCTCGGGCGGCAAGGTGTCGGCCCACGGCACGCAGTCGCGCTACAACGCCGTGTTCAACGACCTCGGCATCGAGCCCACCATCTCCGACGTCGAGGCCGAGGCCCATGGCGACGCCATCTCCTTCGAGGCGATCCAGCAGGCCAACCCCGGCCTCCTGTTCGTCGTCGACCGCGACGCCGCCATCGGCGAGGAGGGCACTGCCGCGGAGCAGGTCCTCGACAACGAGCTCATGGCCACCACCGACGCCTGGCAGAACCAGGACGTCGTCTACCTCGAGGGCCAGCGCTGGTACATCCTCATTCACGGCGTCAACAACGCCGTCGAGATGATCAACCAGGTGGCCGCGGACCTGTGACGCTGACCGCCGAGCGCACCAAGCTCAAGCCCGCCGCCCGCCCCACGACCTGGGGCTGGGCCGGCGGGCTTGCCGCGCTTCTGGCCCTGTCCGCGATGTCCCTGTTCATCGGCGCGGCGGACCTGTCCCCCTGGGCCTTCATCTCCGGCGAGGCCACCGAGACCCAACGGCTCAACCTCTTCGCCTCCCGCATCCCCCGCACGGTCGCGGTCCTGCTGGCCGGCGCGGCACTGGCCCTCTCCGGCCTGCTCATGCAACTGCTGGTGCGCAACCGCTTCGTCGAACCCACGACGGTGGGCACCTCCGAATCCGCCGGCGTGGGCATCCTCATCGCCGTGATGATGTTCCCCGCCGCACCGCTGTGGGTGAAGATGGTGATCGCGATCATCACCGCGCTGGCCGGCACTGCAGTGTTCGTGCGGCTGATCCGGGCGCTGCCCCCACGCGCGCCGATCGTCGCCGTCCCGCTGGTGGGCATCATGCTCTCTGGTGTCATCGCCGCCGGCACCACGTTCGTCGCCTACCAGTTCGACCTCCTGCAGAGCCTCGGCATCTGGATGCAGGGCGACTTCTCCGGCGTGCTGCGCGGGCGTTACGAACTGCTGTGGCTGCTGGCCCTCGTCGGCGTGGTGCTGTGGTTGTTCGCGGACAGGTTCACCGTGGCCGCCCTCGGCGAGGAGCAGGCGACCTCGCTCGGATTGTCCTACAAGACCACCCTCAACCTCGGCCTCGGCCTGGTGGCCGCCGCCTCAGCCATCACCCTCGTCGTGGTGGGCGCCATCGGTTTCGTGGGCCTGATCATCCCCAACCTCATCGCCATGTGGCGCGGCGACAACCTGCGCCGCAACATCGCGTGGACCGCGCTGGCGGGCTCCGGGTTCGTGCTCGTGTGCGACCTCCTCGCCCGTACCATCAACCACCCCTACGAGATCCCCGTGGGCACCATCTCCGGCGTGCTGGGAGGCACGATCTTCCTCACGCTGCTGCTCACCGGAAAGCTGAAGGCCGCCCGATGACCGCCGTCGCATTCCACCCCGAAGTCAAGGCTCGGCGAAGCCTCTCCCCCGGCAACCGCCTGTGGATCGCCCTGGCCGTGTGTGTACTCGCCGCCGTCGGCTTCATCACCATCAACGCCGCGGGCAACCTCGAGTTCGTCCTGCCGTTCCGAGGCCGCAAGTTGGCTGCCATGGCGCTCGTGGGTTGGGCCACCGGCGTCGCGACGGTGGCGTTCCAGACGGTGACCAACAACCGGCTGCTCACCCCGTCGATACTCGGGCTCGACGCGCTCTACGCGTTCCTGCAGACCATGCTCATCTTCCTGCTGGGCGTCAGCTTCGTCTCCACCATTGGCCCCTACGCGATGTTCGGCATCGTCGTGGCCCTCATGATGGTGGCGGCCATCGGCCTGACCGGTCTGCTGTTCGGCCGCAAGGGCCGCTCGGTCTACCTGGTCGTGCTCGCCGGCCTCGTGTTGGGCGCGATCCTGCGCTCCTTCTCCTCGCTGATCGGCCGCATCCTGGACCCCACGAGCTACCTCGTCCTCCAGGGCAACCTCTTCGCATCGTTCAACGCCGTCAACCCCGAGCTCATCGGCATCGGCGCCTTGGTCGTGGCGGTGTGCAGCTGGTGGCTGTGGACGCAGCGCAACGCCCTCGACGTCCTGACCCTCGGCCGCGAGACCGCCGTCTCGCTGGGGGTCCCGTACCATCGCACCGTCCGCGCCGTCCTGCTCGTGGCCACCTTGCTGGTGTCCGTGTCGACGGCGCTCGTGGGCCCCATCACGTTCCTCGGCCTCATCGTGGCCGCTGTCGCGTACCAGATCGCGGGCTCCGGCAAGCATGCCTACACCATGGCCATGGCCGGCCTGCTGGGCGTCGCCGTCATCGTCGCCGGGCAGGCGATCCTCGAACAGGTTTTCGGTCTGGGCACAGTCTTGTCAGTCATCATCGAATTCGCTGGAGGCATCGCGTTCATCTGGCTCGTCATCAGGAAGGCAGCACGCTCATGATCGAGGTCAAGGACGTCACCAAGCGCTACGGCAAGTCAGTTGTCGTCGACGACGTGACGGTGTCGCTGCCCAGCGGTGGGCTCACCGCGATCGTGGGCGCCAACGGCGCCGGCAAATCGACGCTCCTGTCGATGGTCGCGCGCCTCCTCGGCGCCGACACCGGTGAGATCACCGTCGGCGACCTTGACGTCGCCAAGGCCGATTCCCGCGAGCTCGCCAAACGGCTGGCCATCCTCCGTCAGAACAACGACGTGCAGGCGCGCCTCACCGTCACCGACCTGGTCGGCTTCGGCCGGTACCCCCACAGCGGCGGCCGCCACACCAAGGAGGACCGCGAGGCCATCGACCGCGCCATCCGCTGGATGGGCCTCGACGAACTGCGCGACCGCTTCCTCGACGAGATGAGCGGCGGCCAGCGCCAGCGCGCCTTCGTCGCCATGGTGCTGGCGCAGGACACCGAGTACGTGTTGCTCGACGAGCCGCTCAACAACCTCGACGTCTCGCACGCCCACGGCATGCTGCAGACGCTGCGCCGCGCCGCTGACGAGCTGGGGAAGACCGTGGTCATCGTGGTGCACGACATCAACTACGCAAGCTGCTGGGCCGACCAGATCGTCGCGATGAAGGCCGGCCGCATCCACGCCGTCGGCTCACCGCAGGACATCGTGCGGCCCCAGGTGCTGCGCGAGGTCTTCGACCTCGACATCGAGGTCACCGAGTTCCGCGGCCGCCCCATCGCCCACTTCTACCTGCCCATCCCGACCTGCCAGCATTGCCACACCTCCACGGGCATGGAGGGCTGCTGCCTGTCACGCCAGCTGGGCAGCAGCACGCCTCTCACGCTGCACGCTGGCTGAGCAAGGCGTGTCCTGAGCCACGCGCCCGGCGGCTCAGGAGGCCAGGTACGCCTCAAGGGCGCGGGCGAGGAACCAGGCGTCCTCCACGCCGCACATCTCGCGCGCCGAGTGCATGCTCAGCAGGCCGATGCCCACGTCGACGGTGGTGATGCCCAGGCGCGTCGCCGTGATGGGGCCGATGGTCGAGCCACACGGCATCGCGTTGTTCGACACGAACGGCTGGCTGGGCACGTCCGCCTCCTCACAGGCCCGCAGCCAGATGGCGGCACCCACCGCGTCAGTGGCGTAGCGCTGATTGGCGTTGAGCTTCAACAGCGGCCCGGCGTTCGGCGTCGGATGGTTCTGCGGGTCGTGGAACTTCACGTAGTTCGGGTGCACCAGGTGCCCGGAATCTGCCGAGATGCACGACGAGCGGGCGAACATCGCGCGCGTGGCGTCGAGGTTCAGCCCGTAGCCGGCGGCGATCCGCTCCAGCACGTCCTGCAGGATGGGGCCGCCGGCACCGGTGGTGGTGGCCGAGCCCACCTCCTCGTGGTCGAAGGCCACCAGCAGGGCCACGTCGGTGCCCACCTCAAGCGACTCCAGCGCGGTCAGGCCGGCATGGGTGGAGGAGAGATTGTCGAGCCGTGCCGAGGCGAAGAAATCCTCCTCCACGCCGATGACGGCGGGGTGCTGCGTGTCGAAGACGTACAGGTCGTGGTGGGCGATCTCCCCCTCCTCGACGCCCGCGAGCCCGGCGAGGTGGCCCAGCACCGAGCCCTTGAGGTCGACGGCGACCACGGGCTGCATGTGCTGTTGACGGTCCAGCTTCAGGGCCTCGTTGACGCCGCGGTCAAGGTGGACGGCCAGCTGCGGAATGCGGGCGATGGGTCCGCTCTTGACGAGGTGGGACTCTCCGTCGCGGGTGACGATGCGCCCGGCGATGCCGAGGTCGCGGTCGAGCCAGGAGTTCAGCAGCGGGCCGCCATAGACTTCGACGCCGACCTGCGTCCAGCCGGCGCAGCGGATGAGCTCACCCGGCTTGAGCTTGAACGACGGCGAATCCGTGTGGGTGCCGACGATGCGGAAGCCCGCGTCCTCACCCAGTTCCTCGGGCGCCACCCAGGCGACGACGGCGCCGTCGCGGTGCACGAACCGCTTCCCCGTGACCGCGTCGAACGGGCGGCGCGGATCCAGCTCCTCGAAGCCGGCCTCGCGCAGCCGCGCGGCGAGGCTGTCAGCCGCGTGGTAGCTGGTGGGCGAGGCGACGACGAAATCTGCGAGATCAGTGATGTGGTCCTGGGCGTTGCTGAGCATGGAGACCAACATAGTCCGTTGCCGCGGGGCGTCCCTCGATACACCGCGCGAGGCCTGCTGCTCGGCTCGATCCCGGCACCTCGCGCGGCACTCGGGACTCGATCACTCGGTGCCGGTGCGCCGGGGCAGCTGGCGGACGGTGGGCTCTGTCAGGGCCACGTCAGCCTCGAGCACGTCGCGCTCCATGGAGCGCAGCTCGTCGTACTCCAGCATCTCCGGCACGGTGATCTGCTTGGTGGTGGCGTCCACTCCGCTGAGCTCCGCGAGCTCCTCCGAGCTGACCTCGTAGTCGCGGAACTTGCGGGCCGTGACCATCACGCGGCTCTCGAGCGAGCCGACGGCCTTGTTGTAGTTCGTCACGGCGCTGCCCAGCGAGCGGCCGAGCTTGTCGAAGTGCTGGCCCAGGGTGGCGAGGCGCTCGTAGAGCTCACGGCCGAGCTTCGAGATCTCGCCCGCCGTCTCCGCCAGCGCCACTTGCTTCCAGCCGTTCGCGACGACCTGCAGTTGCGGGATGAGCAAGCCGGGCGAGGCGAGCACGATGTGCTTGCGGGTGGCGTACTCGTGAAGATCGGGCATGTGCTCCATCGCCAGGCGGTAGAACTCATCCGAGGGCAGGTACAGCACCACGAACTCCGGCGAGCCGATGTCGAGCTGCCAGTAGTTCTTTCCGGCGAGCTGGTCGATGTGGGTGCGCACGTGCCGCGCGAACGTGGCGAAGTGCGCCTGCTGCGCGTTGACGTCCTCGGTGTTGTAGGCGTCGAGCACCGCGGCGAGGGGCACCTTCGAATCCACGAAGATGACCTTCCCCGCGGGCAGGTTCACGCGGAGATCCGGGCGGAACGGGCCGTCGTCCGAGGTGTAGGTCTTCTGCGTGTCGAAGTCACAGCGCTCAGTGAGGCCGGAGATCTCGACGATGCGCTTGAGGCTGCTCTCGCCCCAGGCGCCGCGCACCTGGGGGGTGCGCAGCGCGTTGCTGAGGCTCATGGTCTCCTTGCGGATGTCCTCGCTCGACTGGCGGACGTTGTTGACCTGCTGCGAGAGCTCCGTGGCCATCCGGATGCGGTCCTTCTCCACGAGTTGGAGCTTCTCCTGCATCTGGCGGAGGCCCTCCGCCAACGGGGCCACCAATTGTTCGGTGGCCTTCATCCGCTGGTCGGCCACGACATCGGCGGCCTTGCCCTGCTTCTCGAGCGACTCGGAGGAGAGCACCTTGAACTGGTTGAGCAGCACCTCGCGGTCCTGGGCCTGCTCCAGAGCCTTCTGGACCGCTGCATCGCGCTCCGCGGCGGTGGCGGCGACCATGGCCTGCACCTTGGCCGTCTCACCCTGCGCCTCCGCGACCATGCGCTGCGCCTCCGCCGCGACGGTGCGCAACTCTGCCTTGTCGGCCAGCACCTGCGCGATCTCCGCCTTGGCCATGGCCGCCTCCTCGCGGGCACGGCTGGCGTCTGCCCGGGCCTGGGCCGAATCGTCGCGGGCCTGCATGAGTTGGCGGCGTTCCTGATCCCGGACGGAGGCGTCCGACTCATCCCTGGCTGCGGTGCTGCGGCGCCCCAGAAGGTAGCCGAGCAAGAGCCCCAGGACGAGGGCGATCAGGCCGAAGAGGATGGCGAGTGCTTCCATGCCTCCCAGCTAATCAGGGGGCTCCGACAATTCCTGACTCCCACTCCGAGGTGCCTCGGGTTTCGACGCGCCCGCGCCGCTCCTTCCTCGCAGGCGGCCGGCTCAACCAACGTGGGTCACTGGAAGAGGAGTGCCTCGCTGCCGCGGCGCAGTTGCCAGATGCCATCGTCGACCTGCACCCGGTCGCCGTCGAGGGTGACGTTCCAGCGGCGGCGGCCGTCGGCGCTGACGCACGAGATGCTCACCCGCCCGGCCTCCGCACTGCCGTAGCCGCACACGTTCCCGTGCGCATCAGGGGCCACCTCGGGTCCGCCCAGGTCATCGAATGGGGTCAGCGCGCCGCTCTGTGGCTCGATGCGTACCAGGAGCGAGCCACTGACCCCGAGCACGTGACCCTGCAGGCCGAGCACCGTGGCCACGTCACCGGCCTCCGCCTCCCACAGTTCCGCTCCGTCGGCGAGGCCGTAGCCGCGCAGCAGGGTGCCGCCCTGGGGGCCCTCCTCGACCGTGACGACGACCTCGGCGCCTTCCACGAGGGAGAGGACGCGCCTGGCCGGGTGCTGCACCTGCCCGAAGGCGCCCCGCAGGGTCAGGCCGTCCGGCCCCATCTCCACCGCGACGGTCTCGGCGACGAGGCCCTCGACCCTCGTGACCTCATGCGTGGCCGGCGTGATGCGCAGGCGGTAGGCGGGCATCTCCCCGATCAGGAGGTGGCGGCCCTCCTCGCGGCACTGGAGCGACGCCCCGCCAAGCCCGGTGTCCCCGTCGACGGCCGCCGACCACAGCACGGACCCCAGGTCCGTGGGTGCATGGGCGTTCACGACCGTGGCGCCGATGTCGAAGAGCACGTCCCCGCACAGGACCGGCTCGCCCAGCAGGGCGCCGCGGGAGAGTTCCTCACCGGTGAGCACCACTCGGCTGGTTGCGCTGCCGTCGGGAGCGACCTCCACCACGGCCCCCGAACCGGGCGACACCACCACTCGGCCCGCGGCCTCGACCGCCCAGTTCACTGCCCCGTCGGCCAGGTTGACGTGCTGGAGCCGGCCCTGGCTGAGCACCATCGCGGTACTCGCATCGATCCGGTGGGCCCTCGCCCCACCCGGCACGGAGACGGCTCTTGCCGGATCCGGAATGCCGACGTCCGGGCGCGCGACGGGGTGCTCGGTGAACTGCGCATCGGTGGAGGGCGGCGTCAGGTCGCCCTGATCCCAGGCCGACGGAGGAGGCTGCAGGATCTGCGTCGGGTTGGGTGTGGAGACGGGATCGGCGCCACCCCGGCCGAGCAGCAGCCAGCCGACGACAGCGAGCGCGAGGACGCCGAGCACGATCCCGAACAGCATCCCCGGTCGCCAGCGTGGGTCCCGCGGCGGAGGAGGCTCGGATGACATGGGGCAATCCTGCCAGCCGTCGCTGACCACGAGAGCCGCAGGGATCCCGCCGCTTCCAGACGGGTGACACAATGGGGCGGGTGAGTACGCTTGCCGATCTGGCCGAAGCCATCCCCGACGCCGTCGAGCGCCTTGAAGGGGTGGCCGCCCGCACGCCCGTCCAGCTCAACCACCGGCTGAGCTCACTGACGGGCTCCGAGGTGTGGCTGAAGCGCGAGGATCTCCAGCCCGTGCGCTCCTACAAGCTGCGCGGCGCCTACAACCTCATGAGCCAACTCAACGAGGAGGAGAAGGCCGCCGGCGTCGTGTGCGCCTCGGCCGGCAACCACGGCCAGGGCGTCGCCTTCTCTGCGGCCGCGCTCGGCATCCACGCCACCGTCGTGGTGCCCCACCCCACCCCCCGGCAGAAGCGCGACCGCATCCAGGCGATCGGCGGCCAGTTCGTCGACCTCGTGCTGCACGGCGCCACCTACGACGAGGCCTCCGAAGAGGCCGTGCGCCTCGCCAACGAGGGCAAGGTGCTCGTGCCCGCCTTCAACGACCCGCGCACGGCCGCCGGCCAGGCCACGCTCATCGTCGAGGCCTTCGACCAACTGGGCTTCGTGCCCGACGTCGTGGTGCTGCCCATCGGGGGCGGGGGCCTCGTCGCCGGTTGCTCCGCGTGGCTGCGCGCCGTCCACCCCAAGGTGCGGATCATCGGCGTCGAACCCGAGGGCGCGCCGTGCATCGCCGCGGCCATCTCGGCCGGCCGCCCCGTGACGCTCAACAGCATCGACACCTTCGTCGACGGAGCCGCCGTCCGCCGCGCCGGCGAGTTCACCTTCCAGGCCATCCGAGAGGCGCGCATCGAGCTCGCCCGGGTGCCCGAGGGGCAGATCTGCACCGAGATGCTGGACATGTACCAGACCGACGGCATCATCGCCGAGCCCGCGGGCGCCCTCGCGGCGGCGGCCCTGCCCACCGGCGGGACCGGCCAACGGCTGCAGATTCCCACGGGCTCTCGCGTGTTGGTCGTCGTCAGCGGCGGCAACAACGACGTGTCGCGCTACGCCGACGTCGTCGAACGCTCATTGATCCACGAGGGCCGCAAGCGGTACTTCATGGTGGAGTTCCCCCAGCAGCCGGGTGCGCTGCGGATGTTCCTGGATTCCGTGCTGGGCCCCGACGACGACATCACGTACTTCGAGTACGTCAAGCGCACGAACAAGGAGACCGGCCCGGCACTGGTGGGCGTCGAGCTGGGCAATCCGGGCGACTACCGGTTCCTGCTCGAACGCATCGACGCGTGCGGGATGAAGACGGAGGAGGTCGCCTACGACTCCCCCTACTTCACCTTCCTCGTCTGACGCTGGTTGAGCCGAGGTCCTGCGCCGAAGGAGCAGCGCCCTCGCGTCGAAACTCCCAGAGCATTCACGCCACCTGCATGGACGCTTGGGGGTTTCGACACGACCACGGTCCTCGTTCCTCGGACGTGGTCGGCTCAACCAACGATGTGGTCGCTCAATCAACGGCTCAGTGCTTGACGGCGCGGCGCAGGTCCTTGCGCAGCTCCGGCGGCAGCGCGAACTGGAGCGTCTCCTCCGTCAGCCGCTCCTCGACGGCCTGCGGGTAGCCCTTCTCCTCGAGGAACTTCAACACGCCCTGGACGAGGTCATCAGGCACCGAGGCGCCGGAGGTCACGCCCACCGACTCCACGCCGTCGAGCCATTCCGGCTGGATCTCGGTGTAGTTGTCGACGCGGTGCGCGGCCTTTGCACCGGCCTCCAGGGCAACCTCCACGAGGCGCACGGAGTTCGACGAGTTGGCCGAGCCCACCACGATCATCAGGTCGCAGCCGCTGCCCGCGATCTGCTTGACCGCGAGCTGACGGTTCTGGGTGGCGTAGCAGATGTCATCCGACGGCGGGTCCATCAGGAGCGGGAACTTCTTGCGCAGCAGCCCCACCGTCTCCATGGTCTCGTCGACCGACAAGGTGGTCTGCGACAGCCAGGCGACATCGGTGTCCTCGGGCAGGTCCAGGGCGTCGACGTCATCCGGGTGCTGCACGAGGATGGTCTGCTCGGGCGCGTGGCCGCGCGTGCCGTCGACCTCCTCGTGGCCCTCGTGGCCGATCAGCAGGATGGTCTTGCCGTCGGCGGCGAAGCGCTTGGCCTCGTGGTGCACCTTGGTGACCAGCGGGCAGGTGGCGTCAATCGACTTCAGGCCTCGGTCGTTGGCCTCGGCCTTCACGGCCGGCGAGACGCCGTGCGCGGAGAAGACCACCGTGGAGCCCTCGGGCACCTCGTCGAGTTCCTCGACGAAGATGGCGCCGCGTTCCTCGAGATCCTCGACGACGTGGCGGTTGTGCACGATCTCCTTGCGCACATAGACCGGGGCCCCGTACAGGTCCAGGGCCTTCTCGACGGTGATCACGGCACGGTCCACGCCGGCGCAGTATCCACGCGGGGCGGCGACGACGACTCGTTTGCTGGCAGTCATGCCGCCCAGTCTAGGTGCCGTTCGACGGACCCGGAAAAGCCCGGCGGGCCACTCAGCCCGGATCAGGGACCAGGGCAGCCCGCCCCGGTACCCTTGCCCCATGGATTCACCCCAGATGCACGCCGTCGGCTTCGACTTCAAGAACATGGATGCCCTCATCAAGGCGGCGTTCGACGGCGGGGTGCGCGGGGTCAACACCGCCCCCGGGTTCGCGCTGATCGGGGCCTACACCGACCCTTCGGGCGCGCGGGTCGCGTTCGTGCAGCGCAAGGGCCAGGCCGCGACGGTCTCGGCGGGGCTGCGCTCCGAGACCACCTACCGCGCGCAGGTGGTGCGCTTCACCGACCACCTCGCCCGCGTCGCGCTCTACTCCTACGGTGAGGACGGCGGGCTGCTGACCCAGTTCCTCGCGATGGTCGACGATCCCATCGCCTACGAGCAGCACGACCTCGCCCCCGGCGGCGGCTTCTCCATCATCCAGGCCCTCCAGGTGGGCGCGCTGGCCATGGAGGTCCAGGTGTTCGAGGACGAGGCCGCGTTCCAGGCCTCTGACGCCGCGCGCGTGGGCTCGATGCTGATGGAGGCCAAGTCGATGGTGTCGCCGTCGCTGATGGGCCTGCAGGCCGCGTCGCTGACCATCGAGGAGGCCGGGCCGACGCTGCTGATGGGCGCGGTCGTCGACAGCGTCGAGGTGCGCCGCAACGAACTCGCTGAGACCAACTTCCAGTACGTCAAGGCGTCGAGCATCGTCGACATCACCATCGCGGTGCCCATGGACCAGCCCGTCGAGCCTGGCAACGTCATCCACGGCACGTTCTACGCCACCGTCAACGCCGGCACGTGGGACAACAACGCCGGCTGAGCCGCTCCGCCGCAGGGACGTCACACTTTGTCGCAGCGCCCCCTCGCCGTTCCCTGAGCCGGACTTCTGCGACGAAGGAGCACCGTGTCCGGTCGAAGGGCCCCACACTTTGTCGCAGCGCCCCGCTAGGGTTGCGCGCATGGCGATGACCTCCTCCCCCGAGCAACCGCAGCCGCTGGGCCGCGTCATCGGGGCCGTGAAGGACTGGGTCAACCGCTGCGGCGAGATCTGGGTCGACGCGCAGGTCGTCGAGATCAAGCGTCGCAACGCCCCCACGCAGTTCATGACGTTCCGGGACCGGATCGCTGACATGTCCTGCCAGGTCACAGCCACCACCCTCGTCCTCGACGCGGCGGGCCCCATTCCCGAGGGCTCCCGAGTCACCGCCCGCATCCGCCCGCGGGTGTGGGACCGCAACTCCTCGCTCAGCTACGAATGCCTCGAGCTACGGGTCGCGGGTGAGGGCCGCCTCCTGGCCCAACTCGAGCAGCTCAAGCGCAAGCTGCAGGCCGAGGGGCTCTTCGAGGCACACCACAAGCGCCGCCTCCCCACGCTGCCCTCCGTGATCGGGCTGGTCACCGGCAAGAACTCCGATGCCGAGCGCGATGTGGTCACCAACGTCGAGCGGCGCTGGCCCGGCGCACGCATCCGCACCCGACACGCCCTCGTCCAGGGTGTGAGCTCGGCCGAATCGGTGATGGGCGCCCTCGCCGCGCTGGACGCGGACCCCGAGGTTGAGGTCATCATCATCGCCCGCGGTGGCGGCTCGCTGGAGGACCTGTTGAGCTTCTCCGACGAGGGCCTCGTCCGGGCCGTCCACGCCGCTCGCACGCCGGTGATCACCGCCATCGGCCACGAGCGCGACTTCCCCCTGGTGGACTTCGTCGCGGACCACCGCGCCTCCACCCCCACCGATGCTGCCAAGCGCGTGGTGCCGGATCACGAGGCCGAGGCCACCGGGGTCGCGAACACCGTCGCCCGGCTCCGCCGCGCCATCGACGGCGTCCTCACCCAGCAGCAGCACCTCCTCGACTCGCTGCGCTCGCGGCCGGTGATGGTGGATCCCACCAGCGCGTTCGCCGCGCACTACGAGCGGCTCTCCCTCCTGCGCCACCGGCTGGAGAGCTCCATCGACCGTCGCCTTCGCACGGAGGAGTCAGACCTGCGCTCCGCCGTGAGCACGGTGCGCGCCCTGTCCCCCAAACGCACCCTGGAGCGTGGCTATGCCGTCCTCGTCGACGACGACCACGCCTCCGTTTCCAGCGTCGCCGACACCACCGTCGGCGCCCGCATCCACGCTTACCTCGCCGATGGCCAATTGGACCTCGACGTGGCCGGCATCACCCAGCGCATTGAAGGAGAAGCCCATGGCTGACGAGAAGCTCACCTACGAGGCCGCGCGCGACGAGTTGGTCGCCGTGGTGGCGAAACTGGAGTCCGGAGGCGCGTCCCTGGCGGATTCGATGGCACTGTGGAAGCGCGGCGAGGAACTGGCGAAGGTGTGCCAGGAGTTCCTCGACGGCGCGAAGGAGCAGGTCGCCAAGGCCCGCGAGGAGGAGACCGCTCCCTGAGCGTCGCTTGGTCCCTGAGCGTCGCGCTCTGCGCGACGACGAAGGGCCCCGCAACGTTCCCACTCAGGCTCACCCGGATCGGGCCTAGCCTGGATCCACGTGCCGCTCACTACGGCGCCCACCGGTGGATCCAGGCTTAGGGAGCAGCCTCGACCAGCGTCGAGGTGAAGGCCTCCAACCGGGTGAAGTCGTCGTCGGCCGAGACCACCGTCGTGACGTCACCGGCTTCGTTGACGAGGCTGCGGGTGCGGGCGTCCTTGCTCTCATAGCGCAACCACTCGCGGCCGGCCAAGGACACGGGGTCGCCGATCTCCTTGCCCTCGCGCGTGGTGCTGCGGATCAGGTCGGCGCCGGCGGCGTCGCGCTGCAACACGCCGTAGTAGATCTGATCGGGCGAAAGGTAGCCGATCTGCCAGGAGTTGCCCAGCGCGGGATCCGTGGTGATCCACTGCTGGCCCTTCTTGGCCCAGGCCGCGCGCACGGGCGTCCAGCCGTCGTCGAGCCCCTCGGCGACCAGCACCGGATAGGGAGACTCAGCCCCGGCCCGGGTGAGGAACGGCCCGACGTCGACCGCCTCCGCATCCGTCGACGGCGTGCGGGTGAACAGCGCCACGATGATGAGGATCGGGATGGCAATGACCGCCAGGGAGATGAGCATGTCCCTCGAGCGGGCATTGGGGTTGCGGGCCATGCGCGACACCCTACAGAGCCCCCGGCGGGAACGGCCACTCAGGCGTTCGGTTCCGAGTGCCCCGTGAGCCGACCACCCGGACCACTGACCACCCGACCTCACGGGGTGTATCGAGGGACTACTTCCCGAAGCGACGCTCCCGCTGCGTGTAGGCGCGCAGGGCGCGGACGAAGTCGACCCTGCGGAAGTCCGGCCACAGGGCCTCGCAGAAGTAGTACTCGCTGTGGGCTGACTGCCACAGGAGGAACCCGGAGAGCCGCTGCTCGCCCGAGGTGCGGATGATCAGGTCCGGATCCGGCTGGCCCTTCGTGTAGAGGTGTTCGGAGATCTGGTCGATCTCCAGGGTGTCGGCGACGTCCTCGAGGCTGGCGCCCTCCCCCGCCTTCTCGGCCAGGAGGGAGCGCACGGCGTCGCGCAGTTCATGGCGTCCGCCGTAGGCGACGGCGACGTTGACGGTCATGCCTGAGACGCCCTTCGTCGACGCGGACGATGCCCGCAGCGACTCGCCCCAGTTCTCCTCCAGCAGGTCGAGCGCCCCGACGACCTGCACCTGCCAGCGTCGACGCGCGGCGAGATCTCGCACCAACTGGTCGATGACCTCGAGCAGCGGCCCGAGCTCGCCCTCCTGGGCGCGATTGAGGTTGTCGGTGCTGAGCACCCACAAGGTGACCACCTCGATGCCGATCTCCTCGCACCACTCGACGAACTCGACGAGCTTCGCTGCGCCGGCGCGGTAGCCGGCCACCAGGGGCTGGCCGGGGGCGTTCATGCGGGCCCAGCGACGGTTCCCATCTGCCAGCACGGCGACGTGGTGCGGCAGCGCGTTCTTGTCCAGCTGGCCGAGGACCGAGCGCTCGTACGTGGTGTAGAGCCACTTGGGTGGCCAGAGCCTGTCGATGAGGCGGTTGACCCAGGGCATGGGTGCAGCCTAGCGATCCCGAGGCAGTTGGCCGCCCGAATCTGGATTTGGGCTGGTCTGGCAACCCGATTCCAGATCCGGGCCGCCTCGCCCGTAGATTGTCCTTCGAACCCCGGAAGCGCTAACCTACGGTAGCGTAAGTTACGGAAGCGTAGGTAGAGCATGGACGAGACCCGCACCGCGGAGGCCCCCATCCGCAGCCCCGACCCCAGCGACAGCGCGGGCACCGCGAAGCCAAAGCTGCGCGGCTGGCTCCACCTGGGCATGGCCCCCATGATCTTCATCGTCGGGCTGGCGTTCACGACGTTCGCGCCGGATCTCACCGGACGCATCGGTGCCGCCATCTACACCCTGGCCGCGGTGCAACTCTTCGGCACCAGCGCCGCCTACCACCGCGGCAACTGGTCGGATCGCACCAACGCCATCTTCCGGCGCATCGACCACTCCAACATCTTCGTCTTCATCGCGGGCACCTACACCCCGCTGACCCTCAGCATGCTGGAGGGAGCCTCCCGGTGGGGGCTGTTGGCCCTCATCTGGTCGATCGCCGTGCTCGGGGTGGCATTCAGGGTCCTGTGGCTGGCTGCCCCCCGTTGGCTCTACACCCTCCTCTACGTGGGGATGGGCTGGGCCGCCGTCGGCTGGCTGGGCCAGTTCTGGGCAAACGGCGGGCCCGCCGTCGTGCTCCTCATCATGGCCGGCGGCCTGGTCTATACGCTCGGCGCCGTGGCCTACGGCCTCAAGCGCCCCAACTTCTCCCCCGGCTGGTTCGGCTTCCACGAGGTCTTCCACGCCTGCACGATCATCGCGGCCGTGTTCCACGCCATCGCCATCGGGTCGGCCATCTTCTGACCCTCTTCTCCACGGGCGGCGATATGGTCGGGTCATGACGCTCCCCTTCCCAGAAGACTGGAATCACGCCCTCGTCGTCGTCGCCCACCCGGACGACCCCGAGTACGGAATGGCGGCCGCCGTCGCCAAGTGGACCCGAGAAGGCAAGCGGGTCACCTATGTCCTCGCCAGCAGCGGCGAGGCGGGCATCGAGGGCATGGACCCCGAAGAGGCGGGCCCCGTCCGAGAGGAGGAGCAGCGCCGCTCCGGCGCCCAGGTGGGCGTCCGCGAGCTGGTGTGGCTCGACCTCCCCGACGGCGACCTGGCCGATTCCCCCACCCTCGACGAGGCACTGCGCCAGGTGCTCGACGCCTATCCCGCCGAGGTCGTCGTCACCACCTACGGTGGCCCGGAGTTCGAGCCGGGCCTGCCCAACCAGCCCGACCACATCGCGGTCAACGAGGCACTCGCTGAGATCCTCGCCGGCAAGAGCGTCTGGCTGTTCGAGAACGGACCGGCGCCCACGCACCACGTGCTGGTCGAGGACGAGGACGTCCAGGCGGCCATCCGGGCGCTGGCGGAGCACCAGGTCTACCTCTCGGTGCTCGACCCGGCCACCCCGGTCAAGACTCAGGCCCGTGCGCAGGTGTACCGCAGCGTCGCCCGCTCGCGCGAGGACAACCGCGTGCACTTCCGCCTGATGGACCAGTCCTGAGAACTCCCTCGGTGGCCCGGAGGGGTGGCGGCGCAGGCCCCACCCCTCGGGGTGCCCCTCGGCGCCTCCCGCCGTCAGCTTCCCGGCCAACAGATGAACAGTTAGTTACAGGCTTGTGATTAGCCCTTCCCAAGGACCCCTTCTCGGGTTATCGTCGACGTCATGGAGAACCGCTCCATCGAAGTAGATCCGGTCCCCTGACCAACAGCACGGGGGCAGGCGAGAGTGCGGCCCCCGCGAAGGGAGCAACAGTGCTCAACCTGTCAGACCAGCAGACTTCCCCCACGGCTGCCCAGTCCCACACCGCCATCAAGACCTACGTCGTCGACACCTCCGTCCTCCTCTCGGATCCGAAGGCCATGCTGCGCTTCGCCGAGCACAACGTCGTGTTGCCGATCGTCGTGATCACCGAACTTGAGGCCAAGCGCCACCACCCCGAACTGGGCTACTTCGCCCGCACTGCGCTGCGTCTCCTCGACGACCTCCGGGTCGAGCATGGCCGTCTGGACACCCCACTGCAGACCAACGACAAGGGCGGAAACCTGCGGGTTGAGCTCAACCACACCGACGACTCCACGCTGCCGGCCGGCTTCCGGCTGGGAGACAACGACACCCGCATCCTGGCCGTCGCGCTCAACTACGCCAACGAGGGCCACGACGTCGTGCTGGTCACCAAGGACGTGCCGCTGCGGGTGAAGGCGGCCGCCGTCGGACTGGCCGCCGAGGAATACCGCAACGATATGGTCCTGCAGACGGGCTACACCGGCATGACCGGGCTCGATGCCACCTCCGACGACGTGGATGCCCTCTACGAAGACGGACAGCTCACCACAGACACCGCCCGCGACATCACGATGCACTCCGGCGTCGTGGTCAACGCTCCCGGCTCCTCCGCGCTGGCGCGCAAGATGCCCGACGGCAGTGTGCGCCTCATCAAGCATGATCGCGAGGTTTTCGGCCTGCGCGGCCGTTCCGCCGAACAGCGCGTGGCCCTTGACCTGCTGATGGACGACTCCGTGGGCATCGTCTCGCTCGGCGGCCGCGCCGGCACCGGCAAGTCCGCCCTGGCGCTGTGCGCCGGGCTCGACGCGGTACTG
>DURG01000158.1 GCA_012837465.1 Propionibacterium sp.
CGTCGCCGACGATGACGTCGGTCTTCTCGGCGTAGTTCGCGGAGCCCTCGTAGCGGAACACGATGGTGGCCTTGGCGTGGTTGCCGACGGTGACCACGACGTGGTCGCGCGCCTCGCCGCCCTGCCCAGTGCCGGTGAACACGATCGGCTCGGCGATCTCGGCGTTGGCTGCCACCTTGATGTGGGTGCGGTGGAGCGACTGCTCGGCGGCCAGCGCGGAGATGCGGTCGGTCGGCGCCTCCGTGGCCAGTGACTGGGCCTGCTCGAGCGTGATCGACTCGACGGTCACGCCGTCGGGGAGCTGGGCGTTCCAGTCGAGCGAGCCGAGGCCCTCGGTGACGGGGTTGAGGAGCGTCTTGAACCGCTTGAGCGGGGTGAAGCGCCAGATCTCCTCGCGCCCGGTGGGCTGCGCGTGGTCCTCGACGTCCCAGGAGGGGGTCGGGTGGAGGTGCGATTCGACGGTTTCGATGGCTGCGGCCACGTTCGGGGCCTCAGTGATGGTGGTCAATTCTTCTTCCTTCGTGGGTGATGTGGGCGGCGGGGCTGTGGGCGGCATCAGCCGACCGCGCCCTCCATCTGCAGCTCGATGAGGCGGTTGAGCTCAAGGGCGTACTCCATGGGCAGTTCGCGCGCGATGGGCTCGACGAAGCCACGCACGATCATGGCCATGGCCTCGATCTCGTCCATGCCACGGCTCATGAGGTAGAACAGCTGGTCCTCGGAGACCTTGGACACGGTGGCCTCGTGGGCCATCGAGACGTCCTCCTCGCGCACGTCGACGTAGGGGTACGTGTCGGAGCGCGAGATGGTGTCAACGAGCAGCGCGTCACACATGACCGACGACGCGGAGTGGCGGGCACCCGGGTCCACCTGGACGAGGCCGCGGTACGAGGAGCGGCCACCGCCTCGAGCGACGGACTTCGACACGATGGAGCTCTGCGTGTTGGGCGCGCAGTGGACCATCTTCGAGCCGGCGTCCTGGTGCTGGCCCTCGCCTGCGAACGCGATCGACAGCGTCTCGCCGCGTGCATGCTCGCCCATGAGGTAGACGGCGGGGTACTTCATGGTGACCTTGGAGCCGATGTTGCCGTCGATCCACTCCATGAGGGCGCCCTCCTCGCAGACGGCGCGCTTGGTGACCAGGTTGTAGACGTTGTTCGACCAGTTCTGGATCGTGGTGTAGCGGCAGCGGGCGTTCTTCTTCACGATGATCTCGACGACGGCGCTGTGCAGCGAGTCGGACTGGTAGATCGGCGCGGTGCAGCCCTCGACGTAGTGCACGTAGGAGCCCTCGTCCGCGATGATCAGCGTGCGCTCGAACTGGCCCATGTTCTCGGTGTTGATCCGGAAGTAGGCCTGCAGCGGGATCTCGACGTGGACTCCCTTGGGGACGTACACGAAGGAGCCGCCGGACCACACGGCCGTGTTCAGCGCGGAGAACTTGTTGTCACCCGAGGGGATGACGGTGCCGAAGTACTCCTTGAACAGCTCCGGGTGCTCCTTGAGCGCGGTGTCGGTGTCCAGGAAGACGACGCCCTGCTCCTCCAGGTCCTCGCGGATCTGGTGGTAGACGACCTCGGACTCGTACTGGGCGGCGACGCCGGCGACGAGACGCTGCTTCTCCGCCTCGGGGATGCCGAGGCGGTCGTAGGTCTCCTTGATGTCCTCGGGCAGGTCCTCCCAGGAGGTGGCCTGCTTCTCCGTGGAGCGGACGAAGTACTTGATGTGGTCGAAGGCGATGCCGGACAGATCCGGGCCCCAGGTGGGCAACGGCTTCTTGTCGAAGAGCTTCAGCGCCTTGAGGCGGCGCTCGAGCATCCACTCGGGCTCGTCCTTGCGGGCCGAGATGTCGCGCACGACCTCCTCGGACAGACCGCGGCGCGCGCTGGCCCCGGCGGAGTCCTCGTCGTGCCAGCCATAGGCGTACTGGCCCATGGAGTCGATGATCTCGTCCTGTGTGAGCTTCTCTGGTGCGCTCGTCATGGTGTCCTTCCCTCGGTGAGCGGAATGTGTGTCGTGCAGACATGGGCGCCCTGCGCCAGGGTGGCGAGGCGTTGGACGGGCGCTCCGATGATGCGGGAGATGGCACGGGTCTCGGCTTCGCACAGCTCGGGATGATCTGCGGCGACGTCGAGGACCGGGCAGTGTCCGTGGCAGAGCTGGGCCGTGACGAGCGTACGCCCGACGGCGCCCGGCTGCGTGCCCGTGGCGGGCAGCGGCACGTGCAGGGGACGCACCGTGGTGGCGTATCCCCTCTCGGTGAGCAGCTCGGAGAGCAGCTCGAGCTTGCGCGCGGGGGTGACCGTCTCCCCCGCCTGCTCCCGCTCCGCGACCCGCTGGGCGATGGTGCTCTCCCAGTCGGCGATGCGGCGCTCCGCGAGAGCGGTGATCGCCTCCTCGCCGCCGATCCGGGCGAGCTCGTCCGCAGCCATCACGGCGAACTCGTCGTATCCGCCGGGCAGATCCTCGTGCGCGGCCTGTGAGAGCACGAACGATTTGCTGGGGCGGCCCCGCCCACGCTGCGTCACGGGAACGTCGTGCTCGGCGATGATGCCATCGGCCTCGAGGGCCGCGAGATGACGTCGCACCGCGGCGCTGGTGAGGTCGAAGCGCTCGGCGAGCTGCCGTGCCGTGATCGGGCCGTGGGTCGAGATGGCGTGCACCAGCCGGTCGCGCGTGGTCTGCGCGACGCCCGGTGCGGCCTCCGATGCAGTCACAGTGGCCTCCTCCCATCGGTCGACGTCTTCCATTTTACAACAGAAGGCTTGCCAAATACCTCCGAACGCCTGTGCCGCGCAGCACAAAGGGTGTCCTTACCAGGGAATTCACCGCTCCGACCGCAAGGGATGGCGCCGCCCTTCCGTTTATGATCACTTTCAATTACTGTGGGAAGCAGACCACCGGACCGCCGAGCATCGCGCCGCCGACCGACGCATCGCGGACCGCCCCGGTGCACACCGCGCCGACCGAGCCGAAGGGACCATCAGATGACCGCCGAGGACCCGACCCCCACCACCGCCGCCGAGGAGCACTCCACTCGTGGCGCCTACGTCGCGATC
>DURG01000159.1 GCA_012837465.1 Propionibacterium sp.
CCCCCCGCCGGCACAGTGCTCTGGAACGGCTTCGAAGGACTTCGCGACGGCGGCAGCCTGGCCGACCTGGGCTGGGTGGGCACCGGCGACCTCGCGGCCACCGACAGCCCGGCCTACGCCGGCGGTGACTACTACCTCGGCGACGCCCGCATCAACACGTGGGAGGGTGGCCCCAAGGGCGACGACAACACCGGAACCCTGACCTCGCCGTCGTTCCTGATCGACGGCGACCACCTCTCCTTCCTGGTCGGCGGCGGTCGCGAGCGGCCGGGCCTGGCCGTACAGCTCATCGTCGACGGCGGGGTGGTGCGCACCGCGGGAGGCCAGGACGCCGGCGCGCTGCAGTGGACCAGCTGGGACATCGCGGAGTTCCGCGGCCGCGACGCCACGTTGCGCATCGTCGACGAGGTCGGCGGCGGCTGGGGCCACCTGACGCTCGATCACGTGGTCATCGGCGACGAGCCAGCCGTGCCCCGTTCCTCCGAGACCACCGTCAACCTCATGGTCGACGGCGAGGTCGTGCGCAGCGCGACCGGGCGCGATTCGGAGCTGCTCGACTGGGTGGCGTGGGACGTCGCCGAGTTCGCCGGGCAGGAGGCCCAGCTCCTCATCGTGGACAACAACCGGTTCGGCTGGGGTCACATCCTGGTGGACGACATCGTGGCCGCGGACGCCCCGCAGCCCCGTCGCATCGAGACCTATGACTGGCTGGACTGGGGCCCGGACCACTACGCGGCCATCTCCTTCGCCAACGTCCAGGACGGCCGCCGCATCATGATCGGGTGGATGAACGACTGGCGCTACGCCGGCGCCATCCCGACCGCCCCGTGGCGCAGCGCCAACACGCTGCCGCGCGAGGTCACGCTGGAGCTCGTCGACGGTTCCTACGCGCTGCGTCAGGTGCCGGTGCGCGAAGCGTCCTCGCTCGAGGTGCCTTCTGAACGGCTGCGGCGCACGAACGTGGCGGTGGACGATTCGGTCGTCGCGCTGCCGTGGGCGTCGGATGCGTTCAAGCTCGACGTGACCGTCGAGCCGCGGGACGCCTCGTTCGCGGGGGTTGCCGTACGCACCGACACCGCCTTCGGGACCGACAGCGGCGAAGGCACGCTGGTGGGCATCGACGCGAAGACCAACCGGCTGGTGGTGGACCGGACCCGCTCCGGCGCGACGGGCTTCCACTCGCAGTTCGCCGCCGTCGACTCGGCACCGTTGGTCAACCCGGACGGCACCGTGACGTTCACGGTCTACGTCGACCGGGCATCGGTCGAGGCGTTCGCCGAGGGTGGCCTCCGGACGATCACCAGCCAGGTGTTCCCTGATCCGGAATCACTCGGCCTGTCGCTGGTGAGCGAGGGCGGGACGGCACGATTCGTCTCCGTGGTCGCCACTCCCCTCACCCCCAGCGTCCACACCGGCGCACAGCCGATGGACGCCTCGGTGGTGTCGGCGAACTGCGAAGCCGGTGTCGTCGTCGAGGTGGCGAACCCCACGGACGAGCGGCAGGCAGTGCGGCTCTCGTCGGTCTCCGGGGTCCGGAACGTGACGTTGGCAGCCGGTCAGACGACCAGGGTCACGCTGGCGGGGCAGCCGTCACTGGCCGCCGGCTCCCTGTCTGTGGCGGCGACGGCGAAGCCCAGCCAGACCGCCAGCTGGACGTCGGTGAGCATGCCGGCCTGCAGCTGACCTTCTGCGAGTCGG
>DURG01000160.1 GCA_012837465.1 Propionibacterium sp.
CCGGGGCGTGGCTCGACGCTGCAGGAGTTGCCGTTCGACACGAGCCGGCCCACCATCGACGAGGGGCCGGAGGCGGAGCAGGGGGTGCTGCTGTGAGGACGGTGGCGGACCTCCGCGCCTGGGCCGCCCGGCAGTGGGCCCGAAACTGGCGGGAGTGGGCGGCCATGCCGGAGTCGACCGGGCCGCCGTCCTGGCCGCTGCACCCGCCCACACAACGCGAGCTTGCCGCCGATCCGAACGCGGTGGCGTTGGCGGTCGGGCAGTGGCGCCAGTTGGAGGGAGAGGACGGCGTCACCCTCGAGTGGGTGGAGCGGACGCTGCCGTCGTTCGGGAGGCAACGCCTTCCCAGCCGTGCGCACCTCAGCGGCCCCGCCGTCGCGCGGCTCCTGGGGGAATCCGAGGCATGGGAGCGGGCGACGGCGGCGCTGGCACACCTGCGCCACGCGTGGCCGGTGCTGGAGCAGCACCCGGCGGCGACGCGGGCGGTGAAGGCGCTGGCCACCCTGCCGGAGGAGGATCTGGTGCGGCTCATGGCCGTGCTGGGATGGTTGGAGGCGAACCCGGAGACGGTCCGATGGGAGCGGGAACTGCCGGTGCCCGGCGTCGACACCAAGTGGGTCGAGCGGCACCGCACCCTGGTAGGGGAGTTGGCCCACGCCATCACCGGGAGCTTGCCTGGGCTCCGCCGGATCGGGGCGCGCTTCACCGTGCACCTGCCGCCGGAGGCCGACGGCGTGCGGCAGTTCTCCGTCGACCTGGAGGGGTTGCGTGGGCTTGGCCTCCGGCCGCAGCGGGTGCTCATCGTCGAGAACGTGGTCTCGTTGCTGTCGTTGCCCGATCTGTCGGGAACCGTGGCCATCCACGGTATGGGCTTCGCCGCCCCCACCCTGGCGAGGGTGGCGTGGGTGGCCGCGGCGGAGCAGCTGTACTGGGGAGACCTGGACACCTACGGGTTCCAGATCCTCGGCCGCCTTCGAGCCGCGCTCCCGGATGTCCGCTCAGTCCTGATGGACGTGGCGACGTTGACCGCGTATCGCGGTCTCGCCGTGACCGAGCCCGTGCCGTTCCGCGGAGCGATCGGATACCTGACCGCTGAGGAACACCGCGCCTTGGCGATGCTGCGCACCGGGGACCTGCGGTTGGAGCAGGAGCGGCTGCCGGCCGACGCCATCCGCCAAGCCCTCATGTCCGTCTAGGGACCCTGGCCCGGTCCGGCCGCTGGGTCGGAGGAATGTCCGTACGGGTGTTGAGCTTCGGCCCGGCGCATGAGAACATATGAGCCTTGAACGTTAAAATCGTCATGACGAAGGAGTCACCTTGATGTCGCGTTTACGCTCCCGATTGTTCTCGGGCATCGCCATCACAGCGTTGCTGGCCACCTCAGGAGTGGTCACAGCGATCTCACCCCCAGCGCCGGCCGCCGCCGCAACCGAGTCCGTCACCCTGGTGGGTGACTTCCAGACCGAACTCGGTTGCACGGAGGACTGGCAGACCACATGCGACGCCACGGCCCTCACCGATGCCGACGGCGACGGTGTGTGGACCGGCGAGTTCACCGTCCCGGCAGGCAGCTACGAGTTCAAGGTCGCGATCAACGGCACCTGGGACGAGTCCTACGGCATGGGCGACGGCAACTACCCGCTGAGCCTCGCCGCAGACGCCACGCTGGAGTTCGCCTTCGACGACCGCACCAACAAGGTCTCCCTCGACGTTGCGGACCTGCCGGGCGGCTACACCACGGGCGACGACGCCCTCGCCGCCGCCCCCTTCCGTGACCCGGGTGCCGGCAACACGTTCTACTTCGTGATGACCGACCGGTTCGACAACGGCGACCCCGCCAACGATGCGTGCATCGCCACCGGCCACGTGGGCGACGACGGTGTGCTCCCCGTCGACTGCACCGGCACGGACCGCCTCGTCACCGGCTTCGACCCCACAGACAAGGGCTTCTTCAACGGCGGCGACATCCAGGGCCTGCGCGACCAGCTCGACTACATCGAGGGCCTCGGCACCAGCGCCATCTGGCTCACCCCGTCGTTCGTGAACCGTCCCGTGCAGGGCACCGGCGCGGACGCGTCGGCCGGCTACCACGGCTACTGGATCACGGACTTCACCCAGATCGACCCGCACTTCGGCACCAACGCCGAGCTGAAGGCGTTCATCGACGATGCCCACGCCAAGGGCATCAAGGTCTACTTCGACATCATCACCAACCACACCGCCGATGTCATTTACTACGCCGGCCATGAGGGCACCAACCCGCCCTACATCACCAAGGAAGCCAGCCCCTACAAGGACGTCAACGGCACGGAGTTCGACCCCTCGGATTACGCCGCGGGCGACGCGGCCATGCCGAAGATGAACCCCGACACCTCCTCCTTCCCTTACGATCCTGAGATCCCGGAGGGCATGGAGGACGCCAAGTTCCCGCTGTGGCTCAACGACCCGACGCTCTACCACAACCGCGGCTTCGACCCGGGGTGGCCGGCGGGTGAACCGGCCGTCTACATGGATTTCGGTGACCTCGACGACCTGATGACCGAGAACCAGATCGTCGTCGACGGCATGATCGACATCTACCAGGCCTGGACCGATCTGGGCATCGACGGCTTCCGCATCGACACCGTCAAGCACGTCGACTTTGTGTTCTGGGAGGAGTTCACCCAGGCCATCAAGAGCTACGCCAAGGACGATTTCTTCATGTTCGGCGAGGTCTACGACGCCGACGCGCGGCTGCTGTCGCCCTACGTGCGCACCACGGACATGAACTCCGTGCTTGATTTCGCGTACCAGTCCAGCGCCCTCAACTACGCCAAGGGCTTCACCGCCCAGGGCCTCGCCGGCCTGTTCGCGGCAGACGACTACTACACGACGGCTGGTTCGTCGGCCTCCAGCCTGCCCACCTTCCTCGGCAACCACGACATGGGCCGCATCGGCTTCCTCCTGGGCGACAGCGCGGAGCGCCAGCAGCGCGCCGAGTTCGCCCACGAGCTGATGTTCCTCACCCGCGGCCAGCCGGTGGTCTACTACGGCGACGAGCAGGGCTTCGTCGGCGACGGTGGAGACAAGGACGCCCGCGAGAACATGTTCGTCAGCCAGGTGCCCAGCTACCTGGACAACGTCAAGGTGGACGGCTCGCCCTACGGCGCCGGCCCGCACTTCGACACCGACGGCCTGCTCTACGGCCACATCGCCGGCCTCGGCGAGCTCCGGCATCAGCATGAGGCGCTCGCCACGGGCGCACAGATCGAGCTGCACGCCGCCTCCGGCCCCGGCGTCTACGCCTTCTCGCGCGTGGACCGCACCGAGAAGGTGGAGTACCTCGTCGCCCTGAACAACGCCACCACCGCGCAGGAGGTGTCGCTGACCACGCTCACCGACGGCGCCACCTACGCGCCGCTGTACGGCACCGAGGCCGCGGCCACGGCCAGCGCCGACGGCACGCTCACCCTGAGCGTCCCGCCCCTGGGGGCCGTGGTGCTCAGGGCCGACGCCCCCGTCACCGCCGCCGGCGACGCTCAGGCCATCGCCGTGCAGGTGGGGGCCCCGGCCGATGGCCTCACCCCGGTGACCGCCGACATCGCCGACGACCGCTGGGCCGAGACCTCATTCGCCTACCGCGTGCTCGGCGATGACGCCTACACCGCGCTCGGCACCGCCGAGACCGACCAGCCGCGCGTCTTCGCCGACTTCACCCACCTCGCCCCGGGCACCGTGCTCGAGGTGCGCTCGGTCAGCACCGACGCCGCCGGCTCCAAGGTGGCCGCATCCACCGCCGTCGTGGTGGGCACCGACCTCACCACCCCCGCCGTCGAGCCCGGCGAGGTGGACCCGGCCACGGCCGTCACCGTGCCCGGCAGCCACAATGCGGCCATGGGCTGCTCCGGCGACTGGCAGCCGGAGTGCGCCGAGGCCACCCTCACCCTCGACGAGGCCTCCGGCCTCTACACCGGCACGTGGCAACTGCCCGCGGGCAGCTACGCGTACAAGGTCGCCGTCGGCGGCAGTTGGGACGTCAACTACGGCGAGGGCGGCGTGCCCGGCGGTGCGGATTCGCCCTACACGCTCGACGCGCCCGCGGAGGTGACCTTCTTCTACGACCCGGTCACGCACCGGTTCTTCAACACCGCGCAGAGCCCCATCGTCACGCTCCCCGGCAGCTTCCAGGCCGCGGTGGGCTGCCCGGGCGACTGGCAGCCGGAGTGCCTCGTCACCCTCATGTTCCCCAACGGGGACGGCACCTACTCCTGGGCCACCAACCAGTTGCCCGCGGGCAGCTACGAGGTCAAGGTCGCCCACGGCCTGTCGTGGAGCGAGAACTACGGCGTCGGCGGCGCGCTCGACGGTGACAACCACGAGTTCACCGCGGCCGCCAACAAGTCCGTAGTGTTCACCTACAACATCAACACCCACCTGCTGGAGATCACCGTGGAGGACCCGCCGCTGGCCGGCACCGGGCAACTGCTCGGGCACTGGATCAACGAGGGCACCATCGCCTGGCCCGCCAACCTCGTGCCGGGGGACCGCACCACCCGCACCTGGGAACTCTGGACCGCCCCCGACGGCGGGCTGAGCCTCGTCGACGGCGCGGTCACCGGCGACGGCGCCGTCAAGGTCGCTGACCTCACCCTCGACACGGCCGGCCTCACCGCCGACGACCTGCTCAACCGGGCGCACCTGCGCGGCTTCCTCAAGCTGACGCTCGACGCGGACCGCACGGCCGTCGAGGAGGCCCTCAAGGGCGACCTCGCCGTCGTGCAGTACGACGGCGACCTGGCCGAGGTCTTCACCGGCCTGCAGATCCCGGGCGTGCTCGACGACCTGTACGCGGCCGCCGCACGCACCGACCAGCTCGGCGTGACCTTCACCGACGGCGCGCCGTCGCTGAAGCTCTGGGCACCCACCGCCAAGGACGTCGGCCTGCTGCTGTACGCCGATGCCACCGGCACGGGTGAGCCCACCCGGGTCGACATGACGCGCAGTGCCGCGGGCGTCTGGTCCGTCACCGGCGAGGCCGGTTGGGTCAACCGCGCCTACCAGTTCGACGTGGAGGTGTTCGTCCCGGCGCTCGACGCGGTGACCAGCAACGTGGTGACCGACCCCTACTCGGTGGGCCTCACCCTGAACTCCACCCACTCGGTGCTCGTCGACCTCGACGACCCGCAATGGGCCCCGGAGATCTGGACGGGCAACGAGGCGCCGGTCATCGACCAGTTCGCCGACCGCACCATCTACGAGCTCCACATCCGCGACTTCTCCATCTCCGACGAGACCGTCCCGGCCGAGCTCCGCGGCACCTACGAGGCGTTCGCCCTCGAAGGCACCGACGGCGTGGAGGCGCTGACCGAACTGGCAGATGCCGGCATGAACACCGTGCACCTGCTGCCCAGCTTCGACATCGCCACCATCGAGGAGGACCGCTCCGAGCAGGTCCACCCGGTCATCCCCGACGCGGGCCCGGCCTCCGAGGAGCAGCAGGCGGCCGTGACCGCAGTGGCTGACCAGGACGCCTTCAACTGGGGCTACGACCCGTACCACTACTCCACGCCCGAGGGCTCCTACGCCTCGGACGAGAACCAGGAGGGCGGCAAGCGCACCTCTGCGTTCCGCGAGATGGTGGGCGGCCTGCACGGCATGGGCCTGCAGGTGGTGCTGGACAAGGTCTACAACCACACCGCCCAGTCCGGGCAGGCGGAGAAGTCCGTGCTCGACAAGGTTGTGCCGGGCTACTACCACCGCCTCAGCCTCACGGGCACCGTGGAGAAGTCCACCTGCTGTGAGAACGTCGCGACCGAACACGAGATGGCCGAGCAGCTCATGGTGGATTCTGTGGTCACCTGGGCCCGCGACTACCACGTCGACGGTTTCCGCTTCGACCTCATGGGCCACCACTCGCGCGCCAAC
>DURG01000161.1 GCA_012837465.1 Propionibacterium sp.
AGCGCGGCTTCGCCGTGCGCAGGGGCGAGACCTTCCCCGGCCTGGGCCCCACCTGGCTGCGCCTGGCCGCCCGCACCCCCGAACTGCACGAGGGCCTCATCGCCGCCCTCCTCGACATCCGAAGGACATCTCCATGCAACAAGACCTGACCCCCGGTGAAGTGGTGCTCGTGGGCGGCGGCCCCGGAGACCCGGACCTGCTCACCGTCGCTGGGCTGCGCGCCATCCAGCAGGCCGACGTGATCATCCACGACCGCCTCGGGCCCGTGAGCGCGCTCGGCGAGGCCAGGCCGGAGGCGGAACTGATCAACGTGGGGAAGGTGCCCCGCGGAGACTTCACGCCCCAGGAGGAGATCAACGCGCTGCTGATCGAACGGGCCCGGCGCGGGCTGCGCGTCGTGCGCCTCAAGGGCGGCGACAACTTCGTCTTCGGCCGCGGGGGAGAGGAGTGGCAGGAGTGCGCCGCCGCCGGCATCCCGGTGCGCGTCATCCCGGGCGTGACGTCGGCGGTCGCGGTGCCGGCCCTGGCCAGGATCCCCGTGACGCACCGCAGCCTCACCCAGGGCTTCACCGTGGTGTCCGGCCACGTGCCCCCTGGCGACGACCGGAGCCAGCTGGACTGGCGGGCACTGGCGCAGACCCACACCACCCTGGTGCTGCTGATGGCCGTGAAGTACCTGCCGGAGATCGCGCAGGAGTTGCGGGCCGGCGGCTTGGCAGATGCGACGCCGGCCGCGATCGTCGCGGATGGCTCCACCGCGGAGCAGGCCAGTTGGCACGGCACCCTGGCGGACATCGCTGAGATCGCCCAGCAGCATCAGGTGCGTCCGCCGGCCATCGTCGTGATCGGCGACGTGGCAGGGCTGTGGTTGCTGCCGGCTAGCTGAGCCCGGCGGAGCCGACGACGGCGCCGGCGCGGTCGATGCACACCACGTCGATGCGCACAGGCGCCCCCTTCAACACGCGCAGTGCCTCCACGCGCGCCGCGGCGGCCACCGCGTCGCCCAAGGGCACGCCGTCGTCATGACACGCGGTGAGTGCCGCCATCGCCGTGTTCGAGCCGCGCACCGCCTCGGCCAACTCCGGTGATGCGCCCGCCCCGACGGCGAGCTCTGCCAGGTGCGCAGGGTCCACCGCCGTGCGGTGCGAATGGAGGTCGAGATGCCCGGCGGCCAACTTGCTGAGCTTGGCGAAGCCGCCCACCAGGCTGAGCCGCTCGACGGGGTGGCGGGCCACATACTTCAACACGGCGCCGACGAAATCGCCCATGTCGAGCAGGGCCAACTCCGGCAGCCCCAGCAGTTCGGCGGCCACGCGCTCCGACGTGGAGCCGGTGCACCCGGCGAGATGGGTGAGCCCGGCGGCGCGCGCGACGTCGACCCCGCGGCGGATGGAATCGATCCATGCCGAACAGGAGTAGGGAACCACGACGCCGGTGGTGCCGAGGATGGAGATCCCGCCCATGATGCCGATGCGGGGGTTCCAGGTGCGCCTGCCCAACTCCTCGCCGCCGTCCACCGAGATCTCGACCACCGCATCCAACGAAACGCCGAGGCGCTCCGAGGAGCGGGTGAGGTTGTCGCGCAGGTACGTGCGGGGCACCGGGTTGATCGCGGGCTCGCCCACGGGGATGGGCAGGCCCGGCAGCGTGACCCGGCCGACGCCGGCCCCGCCCACCAGCGTCAGGCCCGAACCGGGAAGTGCCCGACGCACGGTGGCGCGGATCACCGCACCGTGGGTCACGTCAGGGTCATCGCCGGCGTCCTTCTGGACCGCGGCCATTGCCACCCCGTCGGCCAAGGACTCCTGGGTGAGCGCGAAGGCCGGTTGGTGGCCGGCCGGCAGCGTGATCTGCACCGGATCCGGGAACTCTCCGGTGTGGAGGGCCTGCCAGGCTGCGACGGCTGCGGCGGTCGCGCACGCACCCGTCGTCCAGCCCGGCCGAAGGCCCGAGGACTTCAGCTGGCCGCGTCGGCCGCCCTGGGTGGCGTCATGGTTCGGTTGCACAATGTTGCCCATTCAATCATGCGGGGTGGGGGTGGATTTCGGGCCCCGGAGCGACCGCATAGGGTGAGGGCGTGATTGAGGTCTTCGGTTGGGCCGCGGCCGCCCTGGGAGTCTCTTCGAGCCTTCCCCAATTGGTGCGCATCCTTCGGTCGGACACGAGCGCCGGCGTCTCGTTGACCCTGTGGCAACTGGTGGCCGCCGCCACCACCGCCTGGGCAGTGCACGGTTACGTCTCCGGCGCCCCTCAGATGCAGATCCCCAACGTGTTGCTCACGCTGGCCTCCTTCGCGATCGTCATCTTCGTGGCGCGGGACCGCCGCCTGCCCCTCGGGCGGACCCTGCTGATGCCGTTGGGCGTGGCCGTGGTCCTCGCCGGGATCAACGTGTGGCTGGGGCCGGTCGTCTTCGGCTTCGCCGTCGTCGTCCCCCAACTGGTGGGCCAGTTCTCACAGTTGCGCGAACTGGTGACCGCCCCCGTCATCGAAGGGGTCTCCGGCGCCTATCTGGCGATCATCCTGCTGGTGCAGTCCATGTGGTTCGGGTTCGGCATGGTGAAGCCGGACTGGGCGCTGATCATCTGCGCGGGCCTGATGACGCTGTCGTGCATCGCCAACCTCGCGGTGTATCTGGTGCGCAGGCTCCGCAGCACGCGGAGCGCGGACGTGGTCGCCGCCCGGTGACCGTTGCGCGCTGGCCTACACTCACGCCATGGAGTTTCGTGATCAGGCCATCGCTGCCCGCCAGGCGTCCGTCGAGCTCGCCACGCTGAACCGTGCCCAGAAGGACAAGGCCCTGCATGCCATGGCTGACGCCCTGAAGGCCGCGGAGCCAGACCTGCTGGAGGCCAACGAGGCGGACGTGGCCAACGCCCGCAGTGCTGGCACGGATGAGGCGATCGTCGACCGGCTCACGCTCACCACCGCCCGCATCGACGCGATGGTGCAGGGGCTGCGGGACCTCGCGGCACTGCCGGACCCCGTCGGCGACGTGGTGCGCGGCTGGAAACTCCCCAACGGCGTGTCCGTGCGTCAGGTGCGCGTCCCCTTCGGCGTG
>DURG01000162.1 GCA_012837465.1 Propionibacterium sp.
GACCTTGGTGGTGGTCGCCCAGATCTCGGTCGTGCACCGCTCGGTCTGGGAGTAGGGGACGCACTGGGTGCGCCACCTGCGGCCGTTGATGAAATGTTCGCCGGGGGTCAGGTAGACGTTGACGGTCGGCGGCGAGACGCGGTTGCTGCTGCCGCCGTTGAGGGCCGCGAGCCAGGCGGCTCCGGTCGGGTAGGTGGCGCCGGGGTTCCTGGGTGTCTTGTAGTAGTTGACCGTGCTGAACGTCCAGTCGGTGGAAGCGTTTACCACGAGCCGCAGCTACTTTTTATAAACGGGCCAGGGTCGGGAGCTTCTCGGCTCGTTAGCATTCTAGGGCCCCGTAACCGCACCCCGGCTGTGGCCTCCGAGGGGCCGCAGCAAGACCGCCACTACCGCGCCTCGCCCTCGCGGGATTGAAGGTGGTGATGAACCGTCGCCTCTTCGAGCGTGAGTCCCTGGATCACCGACTCCATGAAGCCCCAGTCAAGCCCCAGGTCGTTGCCAATGCTCGGCGACATATCCTCACTTCGAGCTAGCTCCTGCAACTCCGCATAGGCCCCACCAGCAGCATCCAAGTGCTCGTTCAATCGGCGGGCCGCAGACTGCATGGCGAGCAGGGTCTCCGGAGACGGCGCGCGATGCCTCCCAAAAGGGGGGAAGGGTTGCGTCATCAGCTCACCTTGAAGTTGCAGGCAAGCTTGACGTTGTCACTCTTGACCACGCCCATCTTTTTGCTCTTCAAGGTCACCTCTGCCTGGATCTGAAATTCCTTGGTGTAGGTGGTGTCACACTTCTTGACTCGATGCGCCGTCACAACCTTGCTCGAGACAGATTCCAACGGGCTCATAGCGGTTTCCTGCTTGGTCTTCTGGAACGCAAACGCTCCCGTCTGCATCCAGAGTTGCGCCGAGATTGAATGCACATAGGTCGAGGCAGAGCCGTAGACATTGCAGTCATTCCATGCACCCCACTCGACATTGGAGTTCACCTTCTTGGGCAGGAAAAACCCCCCCTTGCAGATGCCTACACCAAATTCGATATTCATCGGAGATGCGGCGCTGCCACTCCCGCTCTCTGTGATTGTCCAGTTCTGCCCATCGGAAACCAGTGTGTACTCGCCGAGGGGCTGGATATTGACCTCCGCCCCCCGCACCCCGGCCCTCTCCAACAAACTCCGTTCGCTAGGCGGCAACTCCGACTGGAGGACCGTGGCCCCCTCGTCCTTGCCGTCCTCGTCGGCCATCACTGGCCCAGTGGACATCCCGACCAGGGATGCGGCCAGGACGGCCGCCATCAACATCTTCTGGGCGCGCATCTCGACTCCTGTCGCTGTACCTGGCAATGACGCTAGCCACCGGATGCGGTGGCGGTACCCATCGCATCGAATCCCCGCCAAACGCTCATTCACCCTGAGTGGCGCAGTTCCCGCCCGGTCCACAGTCACTCGCGACGGGGGCAGGACGAGACAGAGACTCAAGGCCAACGGATCGCGACGACGCTCCATCCGCGCGCGTACTCGCCGAGGAGACTCACTGCGCGATCTGTGGCCAGTGGATAGACAAGGGGCTCAAGACCCCCGATCCGATGAGCCCCGAGGTCGATGAAGACATCCCTCGAGCACGAGGCGGGATCTCAATACGACCGGACTCGCCCGCCCTACATTGAACGAGTCGCCACCATCAACTCGTATTTTCAAACTAGAGACCGGGATCTCATTCAAACTAGAGCGCGTCTCGACACTCCGATCCCACTCCACCAGAGTGGGCACAGACGATTGGAGGCGACCGTGATCGCAACACGCGAAGGGCCCGTGCGCGTGCTGGGGCCGTCGGCTTGGAACACGATGGTCCGGCTCGGGCAACTGCCGGAGCCCCGCACGCAGATGCTCGTGGCCGACGAGTGCTGGGACACCGTCGGCGGCACCTCGGCGGGCAAGGCGGTCCACCTCCACGACCTCGGCGTGCCGGTGGTCCTCATGACCCCACTGGCCGACGACGACGCCGCGGCGCACATTCGTGGGTCGCTGCCCGACGTCGCCGTCGAGGCGCTGCCGACGGCGGCGACAGAACACCACATCAACCTGATGAGCGCGGCGGGGAAGCGTGTCTCCGTCTACACCGTTGCGCCTGCGACGACGCCCGTCCCGCCTGTGGCCGGGCTGGCCGACGCCCGCGCCGTCGTGCTGGACCTTGCGCCGTGGACGCGGGAGTTGGCGCTGACCCTGCGCCGGGGCGACCTGCCAGTGTGGACGGACCTGCACGACGTACCGCCCGAGTCTGATTGGCACGAGCCGTTCTGGCGGGCCGCCACCGTCGTCCAGTGCAGCGACGACAACCTCCCGGACCCGTTCCCGTTCCTCCACCGCCTCGTGGACGACGGTGTCAGTCTCGCCATCTGCACCCGTGGCGCCGCGGGCGCGGTCGCCGTCGACGCCGGGCACCAGGAGCACCGCCAGGACGCTGAGGAGTGCGCGGTGGTGGACACCAATGGTGCGGGCGACGCCTTCTTCTCAGGTGTCATGGCGGCCGTCCTGGCGGGGGAGGCCACCCCTGACGCGCTGGCCGCTGGCGCACGGCAGGCGACGCGCGCGCTGGTCACCCGCCACATCGGCCCCGGGATCCGGGACGGCCGCACGGGCGGGGTGCCCACCACGTAGGGTGGGCTGGGTCCACACGTCAGGAGGGGCGGAGTTGTCGGAGGCGGCGTCACCGACGGTCTCCTACAAGTAGGTCAGCGCCTCGTCGCAGGAGTCGCCCGCGCCGTCGAGCTGCATGAGCGGGTTGGTTGGGCCCGGCTTTCCCGGCCCCCGCTGGTTGAGTCCGGCCTCCGGGCGAGGAACGAGCCCGCGGCCGGTGTCGAAACCGAGTCTGGCTGCCCATGGACCCGACCCCGACCCGCGTGATGTCCGTCCCGCCCGTCTGGAACGGGCCGAAATCGACATCGCGCCTACTACGACCGCAAACGCGCCGCTGGGAAGAAACACAACGCCGCCCTCGTCTGCCTCGCCCGACGACGCGTCGACGTCCTTCACGCCATGCTCCGCAACGGCACCTACTACCAACCAAGAACACCAGCCGCCGCTTGACAGGAACCATAGGGACACCCCCCGTGCGTCCCGATCTACCAACTACCGAGCGCAGAAGTGCACAGAGTGAAGCGCGTCTCGACATCCGCCACCTCCGGAACTTGTGAACGTCCGCGCGGTCCGCGGCAGATCAGGATGTTCCCGACACTTGACCCGCTCATGTTCGCAAGTTACCTTGGATCGATGGAGGATCCAGTCATCGCCCCGTCCGCCTTCAAGCATGGCCTGGGTGAACATGAGATCCTCCACGCCTACCGCAACCCGGTCCGGATCTGGGATCTCGGCGACGGGTTCACCATGATCGTGGGTCCCAACCAGTCCGCGATCTTCTTGGAGGTCGGCTATGTCGATGGCGATCAAGTGCACGTCATCGTCCACGCAATGAAAGCCCGCGAGAAGTTCCTGAGGTGATGACCATGCCACGCACTGTTGACGAGATCCTGCAGCACGCCGACGAGCTGGCGGCGCGCTTCGAGTCCTACGAACCCAATCCAGACGACGAACTCGACGCCGGTGCAGTAGCCCTGCTCCGAGCAGCGGTCGCGGAGCGATCCGAAGCCGAGCGCCACGTGATTGACGCCATCCGCACAGCCCGCGAAGCCGGCATGCCATGGTCAGCGATCGGCGCCTTCGTCGGCACCAGCGGAGAGGCCGCCCGCCAGCGCTACGCAAGCAAGGTCGCCTGACGCACCAGGTGCGGCATGTACGGATGTTCGGCAGTCCCACGGCCGACCGGTTCGGAGCCCAGCGAGCGTGCCGTCGTGTCAGTCGGATGCCCGCAGCAGCGCCTACACCTTCGGAAGTCCGTGTGACCAATCGGCATCAAGGAGCTGGTTGATCAGACCTACGTACTGCGCCCGATCGAAAGCCAGATCCCGATCCCCAGGCCAGTCCTGCCCCGGATCATGAGGCGCGTACGGCTTTTAGCGCGATCCCCGATGTCACCGCGACGATCCCGCCCCAGGTGGGCGCAGCCGCGACCTGGACTCTCGTCGACTCCGAGCGCGTGACCGCCACGTCGACGACCGTCACTATCGAGGTCACTCGCGCAGAATGCTCCAGCGGGGTGACCGGGGCGATCGCCCAGCCAGTTGTCTCACTCGGCATCGACGACATCATCATCCGGGTCGACGCCGAACCGCTCCCTGGCAACGAGCCCCAGAACTGCCAGGGCAACGACAGCGTCCAGATGACCGTTTCCCTTCACGAGCCCATCGGCGATCGCGCCCTGGTCGACGCCGCCTGCCTCAAAGGCCCGGCAGTCCGCACCAGCTTCTGCGAAACTGGAGCCACCCGCTGGAGCCCATGACGTCGCCAAGCGACTGTGGCCCACGGTGGCCCCAGGTCTGCTTTCGCTGGTCGCTGTCACTGCGTGGTTTGCATCCTTGGCTGTGCAGCCCTCCGTCGGGCCGTGAGCGCACTCAGCTCCTCAGGTCCGAGCCTCACCTCGTGGGAAGCGGTGTCGGCAGACATCGGGTCGTTTGGCTCCTGAGCCCGATCTGGTTTCGCGGCATGGACCCACTCCGACGGGCGGGGTGTTCCCAGCTGCAGGGTCCGAGAGGGCTGGCCCGCTGTCAGACCGGGCCCATGGAACGCGTAATGCCGCCCGCGGAAGAGCGGTTCGACCCGATCACCGGGCGGTGGATCAACGATCCACTTCCCGATCCCGCCCAAGCCTGGGTTAACCCAGCCGGCGACGCTCCCGTGACCGTCGTCGGTGAGATCCCGCCTGAACTCTCCGAGCACGACAGGCCACCCACCCCCGGCTCCACCGCTGTAGAGACGCGGGCCACGCGAACCCAGCGCCTGCGTTGGCTGATCATCGTCGTGTTGGTGGTCGCGGTCATCGCGCTCGGGGTTGCGACACTTATCGCCACGGCGTAGACGCAGCATCAATCGCAGGCCCACGAGTTCGACGTCGAAGACCCGCCGACTCAAGCCCAGGATCACGATCGCGCGAACCCGACCGAATCAGACTTCTCAAGGCGGAGCGCAGCTGGACATGCAAACGCGAGAAACGTACGCTCGGTCGGCGGCAGATCCGCGCGTTCCGCGTGTTTCTCGTTCGAGCCGGCTACGGTGCGAACATGCCGAAGCAACCGCGCTCGCGCTGGGCGATACCGCTGGTGGTGCTCACTGCACTATGGGGTTTGGTATTGATTGTCATGACCGCCTTTCTGATCGCGATGTCTCTCAACGGTCAACGGGACTGCCGAAGGTTTGGTTGACTCCAAGACCGGTGACAAGGGCGTCGATTGAGAACCCATCCGTCCTTCGACCGCTCGCAGAGCTCGC
>DURG01000163.1 GCA_012837465.1 Propionibacterium sp.
GTCCCGGTGGTCGTGGCGGCGGTCCCCGCCGTGGCGGCACCCAGGGCGCCTTCGGCCGTGGCGGCAGCGCAGGCCGTCGCCGCAAGTCCAGGAAGCAGCGCAGGCAAGAGTTCGACCAGATGGAAGCACCCGCCATTGGCGGTGTGCGCGTCAGGAAGGGCGACGGCCAGACCGTGCGCCTGCGCCGTGGCGCCTCGCTGACGGACCTCGCGGAGAAGATCGGCGTCGAGCCCGCGTCGCTCGTGCAGGTGCTGTTCCACCTGGGCGAGATGGTCACCGCGACCCAGTCCGTGCCCGATGACACCCTCGAGGTGCTCGGTGCGGAGCTCGACTACAACATCGAGGTCGTCTCCCCCGAGGACGAGGACCGTGAACTGCTCGAGAGCTTCGACCTCGAGTTCGGTGAGGACCTGGGCGACGAGGAGGACCTCGCGGCACGTCCGCCGGTCGTGACCGTCATGGGCCACGTCGACCACGGCAAGACCCGCCTGCTCGACTCGCTGCGTCACTCCAACGTGGTCGCGGGAGAGGCCGGCGGCATCACGCAGGCCATCGGCGCCTATCAGGTCGAGACCGAGGTCGACGACGAGGAGCGCAAGATCACGTTCATCGACACCCCGGGCCACGAGGCGTTCACCGCCATGCGTGCCCGTGGTGCGAAGTCGACCGACATCGCGGTGCTCGTCGTGGCAGCCGATGACGGCGTCATGCCCCAGACCATCGAGGCGCTCAACCACGCCCAGGCGGCGGATGTCCCGATCGTGGTCGCGGTCAACAAGATCGACAAGGACACCGCTGATCCCACCCGGGTCCGCGGCCAGTTGTCCGAGTACGGCCTGGTGCCCGAGGAGTATGGCGGCGACACCCAGTTCGTCGACGTGTCCGCGGCCACCGGCGTCGGCCTCGACGAGCTGCTCGAGTCCATTGTCCTGACCGCTGACGCGGCCCTGGACCTGCGTGCCAACCCCGACATGCCCGCCCAGGGTGTGGCGATCGAGGCGCACCTCGACAAGGGTCGCGGCCCCGTGGCCACCGTCTTGGTGCACCGCGGCACGCTCCGCATCGGCGACTCCATCGTCGCCGGCTCGGCATACGGCCGCGTTCGCGCGCTGATCAACGATCAGGGTGAGACCGTGGACGAAGCCCCGCCGTCGATGCCGGTGCAGGTGCTCGGGCTCACGTCGGTCCCCGGCGCAGGCGACAACTTCCTCGTCGTCGACGACGACCGCATGGCGCGGCAGATCGCCGACAAGCGTGAAGCCCGCATGCGTGCCGCCCAGCAGGCCAAGTCCGGCCGCCGCAAGACGCTCGACCAGCTGTTCGAGCAGCTCGAGAAGGGCGAGACGCAGGAACTGCTGCTCATCCTCAAGGGCGACGGCGCCGGTTCGGTCGAGGCCCTCGAGGACGCCCTCAGCGGCATCGAGATCGGCGACGAGGTCTCGCTGCGCGTCATCGACCGTGGCGTCGGCGCGATCACCGAGACCAACGTCTCGCTGGCCGCGGCTTCGAAGGCCGTCATCATCGGCTTCAACGTGCGGCCCACGCCGCACGCGGCCCAGATGGCGGACCGGGAGAACGTCGACATCCGCTTCTACTCGGTGATCTACTCGGCCATCGACGAGATCGAGGCGGCCCTCAAGGGCATGCTCAAGCCGATCTACAAGGAAGAGATCCGGGGCCAGGCGGAGATCCGCGAGGTCTTCCGTTCGTCCAAGTTCGGCAACATCGCAGGTTGCATGGTCACCGACGGCACCATCAAGCGCAACGCCAAGGCGCGCCTGCTGCGTGACGGCGTCGTGGTCAGCGACACGTCGGTCGCCTCGCTCCGCCGCGAGAAGGACGACGCCACCGAGGTCCGCGAGGGCTTCGAGTGCGGCATGACCCTGTCCAACTACAACGACATCAAGGTCGGCGACGTCGTCGAGACCTACGAGATGGTGGAAGTGGAGCGTGACTGATGGCAGGACCCCGTAACGCCAAGTTGGCCGATCAGATCAAGGTCATCCTGGCCTCGACGATCGACCGGCGCGTCAAGGATCCCCGTCTGGGGTTCGTCACGATCACGGAGGTGAGGCTGACCGGCGACAACCGGGAGGCCACCGCCTTCTACACCGTGCTCGGCGACGACGAGGCCCGCGCGGGCACCGCCGCCGCCCTGGAATCGGCCAAGGGCATGCTGCGCTCCACCGTGGGCCAGCAGTTGGGCATGAAGTTCACGCCCACCCTGGAGTTCGTCCTCGATGCCACGCCGGAGACGGCGCGCCACATCGAGGACCTGCTCGCCCAGGTCCAGGCCAGCGACGCCGCAGCAGCCGCCGCGGCTGCCGGTAAGACGTTCGCCGGCGAAGCGGACCCGTACCGGCAGCCACGCGACGACTTCGCCGAAGACGCCGACGAAGAGTGAACGCAACGCAACCGGCCGTCCCCTCGGGGCTGGTCATCGTCGACAAGGAGTCGGGGATGACCTCGCACCAGGTGGTCGGCCGGTTGCGTCGTCTCCTGGGCACGCGCAAGATCGGCCACGCGGGCACGCTCGACCCCATGGCCACCGGCGTGCTCATCCTGGGCGTCAACCGCGCCACCAGGCTGCTGGGCCACCTCGCCCTGCACGACAAGCGCTACCTGGCCACGGTGCGGCTCGGCCAGTCCTCCCACACGGATGATGCCGACGGTGAGGTCACCGCGGTCGCGGATGCCTCCCGCCTCACGGCCCGGGAACTGGAGGCCGCCGTCGCGCTACTGCGCGGTGTGATCATGCAGCGCCCCAGTTCCGTGTCCGCCATCAAGGTGGACGGCAAGCGCTCCTACGCCCGCGTGCGCTCCGGGGAGGATGTGGTGCTGCCTGAGCGGCAGGTCACCGTCTCCGCCCTGGAGGTGCTCGACGCACGGCCGGTGGGCTCCTGCCTGGACGTCGACATCGACGTGGAGTGCTCCTCCGGGACCTACATTCGCGCCATCGCGCGAGACCTGGGGGAGGAGCTCGGCGTGGGCGGCCACCTCACCGCGCTGCGCCGCACGCGCATCGGTGGCTACTCCCTCGAGGATGCCGTCACCCTCGGGGAGGAAGCCCCCACCCTCATGCCCATGGCCGAGGCGGCCAGGTTGAGCTTTCCTGTCGTCGAACTCACCGAGGAGGAGGCCCGCGACGTCGGCTACGGCCGGCCGCTCCAACGCCCCGTGCCGGGCAACCCGACGGGCGTCCTGTCGCCCTCCGGGGAACTGCTCGGCCTGTACCAACCCGTCGACGACGGGGCCAAGCCTGTTGCGGTGTTGGTCTGAGCGTGCCAGATTTACCCATTGTGGAGAACCCAGTGACTGAGGCCGTGGTCGTGATCGGCAACTTCGACGGTGTGCACACCGGGCACCAGAAGGTGCTGGCCGAGGCCACCCGCGACACCGACCATCCGCTCGTCGTCGTGACCTTCTGGCCGCACCCCGTGACGGTGCTCCGCCCGGAGAAGGCACCCAAGCTGCTCAGTAGCCTGCGCGGGCGCATCGAACTGCTCAAGCAGGCCGGTGCCCATGAGGTGCGCGTCATCCGCTTCACCGACGAGGTTGCGGCGATGTCGCCCGAGGAGTTCGTGGACCGATTCCTGCTCCCGCTCAACCCGATCCGCGTCGTGGTGGGGGAGAACTTCCGCTTCGGCCACCGCGCCAGCGGTGACGTCACGACGCTGGCCAAGCTGGGCGAGGGACGCTTCGAGGTGCGCCCGTTGCCGTTGTCGATGATCGATCAGGAGATCTCCTGCTCCACCGCGATCCGCTCGCTGCTCGCCGAGGGCGACGTGGCCACCGCGGCCCAGCACCTGGGCCGCCCGTTCCGCTTCAGCGGCGTCGTGGTCGTCGGTGACCAGCGTGGCCGCGAGATGGGCTTCCCGACGGCCAACCTCAGCGTGTCACGCGAGATGATCGTGCCGGCCGACGGCGTCTACGCCGGGTGGGTGACCAACCTGGACGAGCCGGGGTGGGATCCGATGCCGGCCGCCATCTCGGTGGGCACGAACCCCACCTTCGATGGCGTGGACCACCGCGTCGAGAGTTATGTGCTGGACCGGACCGACCTCGAGTTGTACGGCTCGGAGATCGCGGTCGACTTCGTGGAGCGCCTGCGCGGGCAGGTGCGCTTCGAGGGCATTGACACCCTGATCGCGCAGATGGGCGCCGACGTAGACGCTACGCGCCAGCGGCTGGGGGCTCAGGCCCGCCAGTGAGCCACCGAGGCGCGCAGCAGCGTCTCGAAATGCTCTTGGGCCGTGATGCCTTGCTCCTCACCCGGCAACGCGTTGGCCAGCAAGCCGTCGAGCTCCAGGGTTACGAAGCCGTGCACGGAGGACCACAGTTGGCTGGCGATGGTGCCCGGGTGTGCGCCCTTCAGGATCCCGGCATCGAGGCAGCGCTGCACGCCGTCGAGGAGGGGCTCCACGGTCGAACGCGTCCGCTCACGGATCGAGGCCGCGGTGTCGTTGGGGCGACGGCCGAACATCACGGGGAACATCTGAGGGTGGTCCAGCGCCCATTGGCGGTACAGGACGCCCATCGTGAAGAGGTCCGCGAGGGGCTCCTCGGTGGGGGAGACCACCGTCGCCTCGCCGAAGCTGCCGAGCGCGCGCTGGTAGACCGCAGCGAGGAGGGCGTCGCGGGATCCGTAGAGGGAGTAGATCGCGGAGGTTGAGGTACCGGCCGATTGGGTCAGCCGACGGAGGCTCAGCGCATCAGGGCCTTCGAGACCGACGATCCTCGTGGCCTCCTCCAGGAGTACCTGTGCCAGTGCTTCGTCGTGAACGCGTGGACGCGCCATCGCTTCCAAACCCTTCTTTCCTTACCCACCGCAGTGGATGCACAACCGCTTTTCAACGGGTTTTGCTCTGCCACAAGATACCCACCAGACATTCCAGGAGCAATGCCGACTGGGGGTTTTGCCCCGAAATGACGAGAGTTATCGAGCGGTGAGCGATTTCATGTAGATCGCGTAATGGGTGCTGGCCTCGCCGTCCTCCACCTGGACGACCTCCGGATCCTCCACGAAGAGATGTTCGCCGGTGGGGTGGTACTCGAGCGAGACGTACAGCGGCACGGCCTTCTCGTTGTTGGGATCCACCGCGAGGTAGACCGCCTCGTAGCCCGCCTTCCGGGCCTCTTCCTCCAGCCATTCGCTGAGCGCGCGTCCGGCGCCCTTCCGGCGGGCCTGTGGGTAGACCCACATGTTGCGCAACTCCGGCTCCAGATCCTCCGACGAGAAGTCCAGGATGGTGGTGCCGAGCGGGGTGTCGTCGTCCAGCGCCACCGCGAAGATGAGGTCGCCCTTCTCCTGGGCCTCATAGTGCTCGTCAACGAGATTCAGGTCGGGACGGGCCTGGTTCGCACGCAGGTACTCCAGGTCTGCTTCCTCGACGCGGCGTACGATGATGGCCATCGTGGCTCCCTTGCTCGATCGTGGGCGGATGTGTCTGGTATCAGCCTATCGTGAATGCTCCCGCAACCGGAGGCACTTTCCCTGCGGCTGGGACGCCGTCGATTCGTGTCTGCCGAAGGCGCGGTGCTAAGGTTGCTCGGTTGCCGTTAGATCGGCCACGGCCCCGTAAGAGCCCCGAACGCATCCGCAACTGGGGCGCCGTGCAGCGAACCGGAAGGAGTCCCACCATGGACGCTGAAACGAAGAAGAAGATCATCGAAGAGTACGCGACCACGCCTGGCGACACCGGTTCGCCCGACGTGCAGATCGCCCTGCTGACCAATCGGATCGCTCACCTCACCGAGCACCTGAAGGAACACAAGGGCGACCACCACAGCCGTCGCGGCCTGATGCTGATGGTCGGCCAGCGCCGCCGTCTGCTCAACTACGTCGCCAAGCAGGACGTCGAGCACTACCGCGAGCTGATCGCGCGCCTCGGCCTGCGTCGCTGACTTCTTGAACTGAACCGAACGGGGAGGGTGCCACACAGGCACCCTCCCCGTTCGTCGTCCTCAGCGTGGATCCAGGCTCAGTGGGCCATCCCTCCCGTGCCGGGATGCTTCGCGGCGGGCACGTCCAGCGACGTCGGGTGCCCGAAGCGGTGCATCGTCACCGAGACGGCCTGCTCCCGCACGTACGGCAGGAAGGCCAGGCGCCCGGGCAGCGGATCGCCCGCGTAGACAGTCACGTCGATGGAGCCGCCGACGTCGGCCAGCAGGTCGCGGGCGCCGAGGTGCCGGACCCGTCCCCTGACCCCGGCGTCGAACCGCTCGTCGGGCATGACCTCGACGGCGCAGCCGGCCTCGCGCAGCGCGCGGGCGAAGCGGGGCTCGGGGGCCTCCCGGAAGGAGAAGCGGGGCTTGGCCCCCACGAGCAGCGCGGCCATGGCCTCGTGTCGGACGTGGGACTGGGGAGCCCCCTCCACGCGCACGGTGACGTCGGTGGGCAGGTAGCGCAGTTGGTTGCGTTCGGCCAGTAGCGCAGACGGGTCGTGGCCGACGCGGAACTCGGCGGCGTCGCCTTCGGTGGGGAGGGGGAGGTCCCTCGATACGTTCCCTCGTTCCTCGGGAACACTCGAAAGCCGGTAGGTGCCGAAGGCAGCCAGATAGTTGGGGCCGCCGGCCTTGGTGCCCGGGCCCACCGCCGAGCGCTTCCAGCCGCCGAACGGCTGGCGCTGCACGATGGCGCCCGTGATGGACCGGTTGACGTAGACGTTGCCGGCCTCGACGCGGTCCACCCAGTGGGCGATCTCCTCGGGGTCGAGGCTGTGCAGGCCGGCGGTCAACCCGAACTCGGTGCCGTTCTGCCACGCGATGGCCTCGTCGAGACTGTCGGCGGCCATGAGGCCGAGGACCGGGCCGAAGTACTCGACCTGATGGAACTCGCTGCCGGGCTGCACGCCGATACGGATGCCCGGGCGCCACAGGCGGGTATCGAGCCGCTTGGGCTCCAACAGCCACTCCTGGCCCGGCTCCAACTCAGTCAGGCCCCGCAGGAGCTTCTCGCCGGGCGGCTCGGTGAGCGGCCCCATCTGGGCCGCGGGCGTCGTCGGCCACGCGACGCGTAGCGAGCGCACGGCGTCGAGCAACTGGTTGCGGAAGCGCCTGGAAGTGGCCACGGAGCCGACGAGGATGCCGAGCGAGGCGGCCGAACACTTCTGGCCGGCATGACCGAAGGCGGAGGCGGCGAGGTCGGCGGCGGCGAGGTCGAGGTCTGCCGACGGCGTGACGACCAAGGCGTTCTTGCCCGAGGTCTCCGCGAGCAGCGGCAGCGACGGGCGCCAGGAGCGGAACAGTTCTGCGGTCTCGGCGGCGCCGGTGAGCACCACCAGTTCGACGCGTTCGTCGGTGACGAGCTGCTGGCCGAGCGGCCCGTCCTCGACAACCACGAACTGCATCACGTCGTCGGGCAGCCCTGCGCGCTGGCA
>DURG01000164.1 GCA_012837465.1 Propionibacterium sp.
CCGAGGTCGATCCAGCCGGCGGCGCCCATCACGAGGACGACCAGGGTGCCGATGGCGATGGCGCCGATCAGCCACTGCACGAGGGTGACGATCCAGCGGCGGTCCAGGCCCTGCTCGGCGGCGGCGAAGGCGAGGAGGCCGGCGGCGCCGAAGCCACCCGCCAGCGCCCACATGCCGACGGCGGCCAGCGGCGAACCGGTCAGCGCGGCGACCAGCGCACCCAGGAGCGCACCGAGCACGAGGGCGAGCCCGATGGCCGCAACGAGCCGGCCGGCCAGCAGCCGGCGTCGGTCCGTGGGGCCGTCCATGAGCCAGAAGCCCTCCGCGGCGGAGGCGACGACGGGGCCGAACATGCGCGAGAGGATCAGGGTGGAGGCGAGGATGCCGGCGACCGACGCCCAGGGCAGCAGGCCGCGGGCGGCGAGGCAGCCGTCGGTCTCACAGATCGCGACGACCTGTTGGGCACGCACGATCGAGGAGATGATCATGGCGCCGATCAGCACGATGCTGAAGACCATGACGTAGCCGTCGGACAGCGCCTGCCAGAGGTTGCGGTCCGCGCGGCCGCGGCGCCAGTCCTTCATCAGCAGCTTGAGCTGCTTCTCGTCGACGATGCCGATCTCGCCGAAGCGCTCCTCGGCGGGTTGGTAGCTGGTGCTCAACGCTCAGACCCCCAGCCGGATGCTGCGCGCACCGATGGCTTCGAGGAGTGCGGGCTCGTGGCTGGCAAGCACGATGGCGAGGCCGCCGGCGAGGTCCGACTTGAGCCGCTCCCCCAGCCAGGCGACGCCCTCGACGTCGAGGCGCTGCTCGGGCTCGTCGAGGACGAGAAGTTCGCGGGGGCGGACGAAGGCGGTGGCCAGCGCGAGGCGTCGGCGTTGGCCCGACGAGAGCGTCGAGGGCAGCTGGCCGGCCTGCGGCACGAGCTGGACCTCCTCGAGCACCTCGTCGACCAGGTCGTCGGGGTTCTCGAGCCCGTGCGCGCGGGCGAGGAGGTCGAGGTGCTCCACGACGGAGAGGTCGGGGAAGAAGTCCAGGTCGTCGATGACGGTGGCCACGGTGCGTCGGATCTCGGCGTTGGTCTCGGAGACCTTCGTGCCGTTGACCGTGACGGTCCCCTCATCCGGGCGATCCGCACCGACGAGGCAGCGCAGCACCGTGGACTTGCCGGCGCCGTTGCGCCCGGTGAGCGCCACGGCCTCGCCCGCATGCACCTTCATCGAGAAGTTCTCGACGATGGTCACGGGGCCGTAGCCCTTCTTGAGGTTGTCCACCTGGAGCACGACGTTCTTCTTAGCCACGCCCGCCATTGTCCACCATCGCGGCAACAGGGTCGAACCGGGACCGTCGGGTCAGCTGGGACGCAGCCAGGAGAAGGCCCTTTCCACGAGCACGCGGGCACCGTCCTCGACGACGGGGCCGTGCGCCATCACGACCCGCCCGAAGTCCCACGACAACACCTTCTCCAGCCACGCGCGGGCCTCCCGACGGCGGGTGATGGCCCTGATGTCGCGCGGGACGCCGCCGGGGTGGGCGATGCCGCCGACGCGGATCAGCCCGTTGACGAGCGGGCGGCCGCGATGGAAGCCATGGGACTGGAGGACGTCTTCGAGCAGCAGGGTGCGGGAGGGGCGGTGGAAGAACGCGACCTCCTCGAAGCCCGGAGATCGACCAGGCGCGCTAGGGCACGACGAGCAGGTCCTTGGCCACCGGGCCGTCGCACACCCAGAGGTTGGGCCCCAGTTCCCGGAGTGCGTCCATGGCCCCACGGTAGTAGTTGGGTGGGAGGCGTTTGGTCAGTGGACGGCGCTAGGGTGAAGCAATGCAAAGTGAGCCGGGCCGTCGCGCCACCCTCGACAAGCGCCGCAACGACGTCGCCGCGATGTTCGACGGCGTGGCCAGACGCTATGACCTGTTCAACGACGTCCTGAGCATCGGCCAGGTCCGCAGGTGGCGCCGCGCCACCGTCGAGGCCATCGCCCCGGGGCCGGGCCAGCGCATCCTCGACCTGGCGGCCGGCACCGGCACGTCGTCGGCCGTGCTCGCCGAGCGCGGCGCCTACGTGGTGCCCTCGGACATCTCGCTGGGCATGCTCCGCCAGGGCCGCGTGCAGCAGCCGGGCCTCGACTTCGTGGCCGGGGACGCGCTGGCCCTCCCCTTCCCGGACGACACGTTCGACGCGGTGACCATCTCCTACGGCCTGCGCAACGTGGAGCGCACCCTGGCTGCGCTCAAGGAGATGCACCGGGTGACCAAGCCGGGCGGACGCGTGGTGATCGCGGAGTTCTCCACCCCGGTCAACAAGCTGTTCGGCCACGTCTACACCAACTATCTTGTGGCGGCGCTGCCCACCATCGCGAAGCTCTCCAGCAACCCCGTGGCCTACGGCTACCTCGCCGAATCCATCCTCGCGTGGCCGGACCAGCAGGGTCTGGCAGACCTGATGGCGCAGGCCGGGTGGCAGGGCGTCGAGTGGCAGGACCACGCCGGGGGCATCGTCGCGCTGCACCGGGGCTGGAAGCGCTGATGAGCTCCTTCGTGCTGGATGCCTACGCCGCGCGCAGTTGCCCGGTGAAGACGTTCCACGCCTTCGACCCCACGGTCGAGCAGCCGCAGCAACCCCACGACGAGTCGCTGCGCGAGTCGTTCAGCGGCGGTTCGGATTTCCGGGATCTGGTGCTGGGCCGGCTCGCCGCCACCGACGGCGTGGTGGACCTTCGCGGCATGCACGAACAGGGCGCCTCGTGGGAGGAGCGGCTGCGCGCCGCACTCGAGGCGATGGGCGCGGGTGCCCCGCTGATTCTGGGCGCCGTGCTGCCGCCGGACCTCGACGGACACCGCACCGGACGCCCCGACGCCTTGGTGCGCGGCGCCGACACCGCGTCGGGCACCCCGGGCTACTGGCCACTGAAGGTCAAGCCGTACCGCGTCACGGAGAAGCAGCTCCGCTCGGAGACTCTCCAGGTCTCGACGCTCGACGCCATCGCGGACCTGCGTCCACTACCGGACCTGCGCTACCGCGTCTACCGAGAGGGCGCCCTCATCGAACTGGCGCACCACTGGCGGCTCCTCGAGTCGTGCGGCTTCGCGTCGTCCCAGCCGCTGGCTGCCGTCATCGGAGACGACCGCACCGGCTCCCCAAGCGTCACCTGGGTGGACCTCACCACCAGGTTCATCCGCACCTACTCCAAGACCGCCGGCCACAAGCTGCGTTCGGCGCTGGAACGCTACGACCACGAGCACGGCTTCCGCGTCTACGTCGCGGACGCGGCGCAGCAGCGCACCGGGGTGGACGACCCGCCTGCGCCCGTGCGGCCCATCCGCGTCAAGGAGTGCGAGTGGTGCGCGTGGTGGCAGGTGTGTCGCCCGCAGATGGACGACGACGACCTGTCGCTGCGCATCTCCAAGGCGCCGCTGGACGTCCGCGAACTCCAGACCCTGCTGGGGTTGGGCATCAGGACCGTGGCCGAACTGGCCGAGGCGGACGTCGAGGCGATCCTGCCGGAGTACCTGTCCAAGACCGGGCACCGGGACCGCGCCGAGCACCGCCTGCGCCAGGCCGCGCGGCGGGCCCGCATGATGGCCCACGGGGTGGAGTTGGAGCGGATCAGCGTCGAGCCGATCGGCGTGCCGCGGGCCGCCGTCGAGGTGGACCTGGACATCGAGACCGCCGACGACGGGTCGGTGTACCTGTGGGGCGTGCTGGTCACCGACGAGGCGGGGTCCCGGTTCGAGCACTTCAGCCGCTTCGAGCCGCTCACCCCTGACGCTGAGATCCAGCTCGCGGTGGAGTTCGCGCGCTGGCTGATCGCGCTGGTCGAGCGGCACCCCGGGGTGCGCGTCTACCACTACAGCGACTACGAGACCGTGCACCTGCGCCGCCTCGCCGAGCGCAGCGGGGATCCCGTGCTGGCCGCCGCCTGCGAGCTGATCCGTGACCACTTCGTCGACCTGTTCGGCTTCCTGCGCGACAACTTCGTGGGCGTCGACGGGTTGGGGCTGAAGGTGGTCGCCACGAAGGGCGCGGGCTTCCAGTGGCGCGATGAGGAGCCCGGCGGGCTCGCGTCGCAGACCTGGTTCAGCGAGGCGGTCAACGGTGGCACCGACGCAGTCCGCGCCTCCGCCAAGCAGCGGGTGCTGGACTACAACGAGGACGACGTGCGCGCCACCTTGGCCGTGCGCAACTGGCTCACCGCCCACGACGCTCCCTGACCGCTGGTCCCTCGATACACCTCGCGGAATGCGTGTCGGGGGTCGCAGTGGGCGGCCGCGAGGCACTCGGGACCCGATACCTGCCCGCCGCTTCGATGGATCCAGGCTCAGGGAGCGGGCCGGGCGACCTTGGCGACGATGAAGTCCGCGTCGCCCTCGAGGGCCGCCGCCAGTTCCGCCTGCGTCGTGACGCGCACCGCATCCCAGCCCATCGCGGCCGCAACCGCGACGAGGTCGAGCCCCTGCGGCGTGCCGAAGACCCGCTCGAAGCTGTCCGCATACTCCGGGGCGCCCTGCTCCAGGGTGTGGAAGATGGACCCGCCGTCGTCGTCGGCGACCACGACGCGCAACCCCGGCCACGGCTCCAGCGGAGGCCGGACGAGGGCGCCGAGGTCGTGCTGGACGGTGAGGTCGCCCAGCAGCACCGTCGTCGGCCGGGCGTCGGCAAGGGCGATGCCGGTGGCGGTGGCCACGGTGCCGTCGATGCCCGCGACGCCCCGGTTGGCGTAGACGCGCGGCGGGTGGTCGACCGCCGGCACCGAGTCCGCGGCGCGGATGATCGAGCTGGAGCCGATCACCAGGTCCGCCCTGCCGTCGAGGTGTTGCAACACCTCGTGGGCGACGTGGCGCTGGGTGAACCCCTCGCCGAGCACCGCGGCATCCGCGGCGCGCCAGCGGGCGAGCCAGGACTCGTCCTGCTCGGGCAGCGAGACGGAGTCGGCAATGATCGTGGCGCGGTGGCCCGGGTCCGTCCACGTGGTGGTGGGGCTGACGATGATGAGTTCGACGTCGTCGCGCTTGACGAGGCGTGCCACGGGGCGCGAGAGCGTGGGATGGCCGAACACGACGACGCGTTCGATCTCGGAGCCGAACGTGTCGAGGAGGTCGCGGTAGCCGACGATGGCGCAGGCGCCGGAGCGGGCGTTCGACGTGGGCTCGGCCAGCAGCGGGGCGCCGACTGATTCGGCGAGG
>DURG01000165.1 GCA_012837465.1 Propionibacterium sp.
AGGCCGGGATCCGGCACCTGGACGTAGTAGCCGTCGCGGAAACAGGCCTCGTCGAGGGCGGCGCTGGAGCGTTCGAACCGGCCGCGCCACGCGTCAGCCCTGTCGTGGTCGTCGAGGAGACGGGCCACGCTGGGGTGCTCGTTGCCGTCCCAGTAGGCGCGCAGCACGAGCTTGCGGAGATAGGCGTTGTCGGGGGTGCCCGGATCGGATGGCCCCGCGGGTGCCACGGTCATCCAGATGTGGTTGACGCTTCCTGCCCCCTCGATGTTGGCGATCTCCACCGTCTGACCCGGTTGGAGCGTCACGCGGTCTCCGTTGCCGCCCGTGGTGTCGTACGAGGAGATCCGCCGTCGCCGCGTGTCGCGCAAGCGGGGCAGGTCCCGCAGGCTGGACCCGTACTGCCCGTATCCCGTCATGGAACAGTCACCTCCATTGGTGAGAAATCTCGTAAAATCGATTTCTCCACTGTGGCTGACGACTATCCGCCATGGGAAGGGGAGCAGCGAAATACCTCGATCCGGATCTGGCAACGCGCATAGGCTGGGGCACATGTCGATCAATCCCGTGCTCACCACCGAGCTCCCGTTCGCCCTGCCCGATTTCGCCAACGCCACCCCGCGCGATTACCACGTCGCCATCGAGGAGGGTATGCGCTCGCAGCTGGGCGCCCTGGCCAAGCTGCGCCAGGACGGCTCCCCTGCCACCGTCGCGAACGTGTTGGCCGCCTGGGACAGGGCCGAGGGCCCGCTGCGCCGTGCGCTGAACGTGTTCTTCTCCGCGTACGCCTCGGATGCCACCGACGAGATGATCGCCATCGAACAGGAGATCGCGCCCCGGTTGGCCGAGCACAGCGACTCCATCTACCTCGACGGCGGGCTCTACGCCCGGTTGCAGGACCTGTCCGGGCGCATCGGGGCCGGCGAGGCCGAGGCCGACGGCGAGGACCGCTACCTGCTCGACGAACTGCTGCGTGCGTTCCGCCGCGCCGGCGTCGAACTCTCCGAGGACGAGCAGACGCGCCTGCGCGCGATGAACAAGCGCCTCGCCGAGCTGCAGAGCCGGTTCGAGACCCTCAACCGTGAGGCCCGCGTGGCCGGCGGCCTCGAAGTCGCCGAGGATGAGTTGGAGGGCCTCACCGAGGAGGAGAAGGCGGTGCTCGAGACCGACGGCGCCTACCGCATCGAACTGGTCAACACCACCCAGCAGCCACTCGCCGCCAAGCTGGCAGACGCCAGCGTCCGCCGACGCCTGCTCGCGTCCTCCATGAACCGCGCGCTTTCCGGCGAGTTCGACACGCGTGGGCTCATCGTCGAGATCGCCCGCCTGCGTGCCGAGCGCGCCACGCTGCTCGGCTACCCGAACCACGCCGCCATCGTCGCCGAATCGGGCACCGCCAAGAGCACCGATGCGATCCTGGACATGCTGGTCCCCTTGGCCCAGGCGGCACTCGCGAAGGCCAGGGAGGAGGGCGAGGAACTGCGCGCCCGCTACGCCGAGCTCAACCCCGGTTCGGAGTTCACCGCGGCCGACTGGACCTTCGTCGAGGCGCTGCTGCGCCGCGAACGCTTCGACTTCGATGAGGCGGACCTCGGCGAGTTCCTCCAGGTCGACAAGGTGCTCGACGCCGTCTACGCCGCCGCCGGCGAGCTCTACGGCCTGACGTTCAAGCTGCGCGATGACCTCGTCGGCCACGCCCCGGGCGCGCAGACCTACGAGGTGCACGACGACGACGGCCTCGTCGGGTTGTTCGTCATGGACTTCTGGGCGCGCCCCACGAAGAACGGCGGCGCCTGGATGACCAACCTCGTCGACCAGGCCCACGAGACCGGCGACCTGCCGATCGTCACCAACAACTGCAACTACACGCCCGCCACGACCACCATCTCGTGGGACGACGTCATCACCATGTTCCACGAGTTCGGCCACGCCCTCCACGGGCTGCTCGCCGACACGCGCTACGCCGGCATGTCCGGCACCAACACGCCGCGGGACTTCGTCGAGTTCCCCAGCCAGGTCAACGAGCACTGGGCCTGGACGCCGGGCCGGGTGCTGCCGGCCGAATGGCTCGAGAAGCTGGAGGCCGCCTCCAAGTTCGGCCAGGGCTACGCGACGGCCGAGGTGGAGATCTCCTCGCTGCTGGACCTCGTGTGGCACACCACCCCGCTCGACGAACTGCCCACCTCCGCCGACGAGGTCGAGGACTTCGAGCGCCGGGCGCTGGCGAAGTACGACCTGGTCGACGACCTCGTCCCCCCGCGCTACCGCACGCAGTACTTCGCGCACATCTGGGGAGGCGGCTACGCGGCCAGCTACTACGGCTACGCGTGGTCCAAGGTCATGGACGCCGACGCGGTGGCGTGGTTCGAGGAGAACGTCGACGGCGACTCCCCCGCCATGAGCCTGCGTGAGGCCGGCGAGCACTTCCGCCGCACCCTGTTGGCGCCGGGCGGCTCCGTCGACCCGATGGAGACCTACCGTTCCTTCCGAGGTCGGGACCCCGAACTCGCTCCTCTGCTGGAACGCCTCGGGCTGACCATCTGACGGGCAGACTGGCGGCTGGGACACGCACGTGCTGCGCCTGACCGGGATCGCCGAGAGCTTCAGCTGATCAGTCGTCGGCCTCCGCGGGCTTCCTGAGGAAGAAGCCCGCGATGACCGCGGCGGTCCAGATGGCTCCCGCACCGAGGAACGCCCAGTGCGCGCCGACCAGCATCGCCTCGGCCTCTGAGGCCGCCGTCGGGCGCGCGGCCGCGCTCTGCATGGCGAAGATGGTGACGAACAGCGCTGTGCCCGCGGCCCCCGCCACCTGCTGCACCGCACCGATGACGGCAGAGCCGTGGGAGTACAGGTCTCGAGGCAGGGAGCCCAGCGCCAGGGTGAACAGCGGAGTGAAGATCGACGCGAAGCTGACGCTCATCGCGACGTGACCGAGCATGATCGCCCACCAGGGCATGCCGAGGTGGATGGTGGAGAAGAAGAGGAAGACCGCGAGCACGACGAAGCTGGCGGGTACCACGAGCACCCGCGGCCCCACACGGTCGTAGAGGCGGCCGATGACCGGGCCCAGCAGCCCCATCGCGATGCCGCCCGGCAGCATCATGAGGCCCACCTGCACCGGCTCCCAGCCGAAGGCGCGCTGGAGGATGAGCGGCAGCATGATGATGGTGCCGAACAGCGCCATCATGGCGATCGCCATCATCAGCACCGAGACCGTGAAGGGCAGCCGGGTGAAGGTCCGCAGGTCGAGGAACGCGGCTCCCCTGCCCTGCAGCACGAGTTGGCGGGCGGCGAACGCGAGCAGCGCACCCAGGCCCACGCCGATGGCGAGCATCGGCACCCAGAACGCCACGTCCTCGGCGCCGACGACGCTCAGGCCGTAGATCAGCGGCCCGAACGCGAGCACGCTGAGCGGTACGGAGATGAGGTCGAGGGGGGTCCGCTTCTTCTCCCCGACGTTGGTGAGCTTGGCGAAGCCCAGCGCCAACATGGCCAAGGCGATGGGCAGCACGACGCCGAAGATCATGCGCCAGGAGCCGACCTGCAGGATGAAGCCGGACAGCGTCGGGCCGACGGCGGGGGCAACGGCGATCACCATGGAGATGTTGCCCATCGTCTTGCCGCGTTCGCCGGCCGGGACGAGTTGCATGATGGTGGTCATCAGCAGCGGCATCATCATCGCGGTGCCCGATGCCTGGACCACGCGCCCGAACAGCAGCAGCGGGAACGTCGGGGCGACCATGCACAGCAGGGTCCCGAGGCTGAACAGGCCCATGGCAGTGAGGAAGACGGTGCGGGTGGTCAGCCGGTCGAGCAGCCAGCCCGTGATGGGGATGACCACGGCCATGGTGAGCATGAAGGCGGTGGTCAGCCACTGCGCGGTGCGCTCAGTGACGCCGAAGTCGGCCATGATCGAATTCAGCGCGACGTTCATCGTCGTCTCGTTCAGGATGACGACGAAGGCGGCGACCAACAGGATCGGGATGACGCCGCGAGAAGTCCTGGGGGAGTCCTCCACTGGGATGCCTTTCGCTCAACGGCGCGGGCGGCCGCGCCGGGAAATCGTAGACGCCCGAGGGCTCGATCGCCCAATCGCGGGGATCAGCGGGAGTAGCGCAGCGGGTTCGGGACGCAGGTGGCCTCCGTTGCGATCTTGAGGTCCTGCGCGATGCGCCCCTCGTCTCGCAGGGTGCGCAGGGCACCGACGACGCGGTCGCGCAGCGTGGTGGGCGCGATCGTGTTGAGGTAGATCTTCGTCGCGCCCTCGAAGCCGGCCAGCGTCGAGACGCGCCACTTCAGCATCACCCGCCACGGCATGGGATGTTTCACGTCGATGGGGCGGCAGTGCCACTCCTCGTTGCAGGGCACGTCCGCACCGGTGGCCACGTGCATGGCGTGGATCATGTCCGACATGCCGCGGACCTCCTCGGGGTGCTGCTCCCAGGGGTCGGAGTGCACGCTGCGGGAGTACACCTCGATCGTGGGGTACCGGTGGCCGAACCCGGCGAAGGCGATGGCGTGCGGGTTCTCCGCGATGATGAGGTTGCGGTGGGTCGCGTAGTTGGCGGCCGCGTCGTTGAAGATGTTGGGGTTCTGCCGCAGCCGCACCAGGGCGGCCTCCTGCTGCGTGCCGCGCTCGTCGATCGAGACCAGCTGCTTGTGCAGGTGGTCGAAGGACGCGCCGGCGGGCTTGAGCCAGTTCTGGAACGCGGCGACGTAGCGCACGTAGCGGTTGACCTCGTAGGCCATCTTCATCGACTCGACGGTGTAGGCGATGAACTTCGCGTGCTCCTCCGGGGTGAGCGTTCCGGACGAGGCGAGTTGCGAGTCGTCTGCGGCGTTGTCGACGAAGTGGCGCCGGGCGACGATGAGGTCGTGGCCGCCGCCGAAGAAGCTGGAGGCGCGGGCGATCTTGTCGTCGTGGCCCATCTCGGCCACCTCGTCATCGGACAAGCCGCTGGCGTACAGCTTCGCCTCCACGACGCGCATCACGTGGTCCAAGCCCGCCGGCGACGAGAGGTAGGCGGCCTTGCGTTGGGAGACGCGCTCGGGCAGTTCGAAGCCGTAGTTCTGGTGCCAGTAGTCGAAGCTGAGTATCTCGAACAGGTTGGGCACCCGTCGGAACTGCGCGACGGTGGTGAACAACTCCTCGGCCGGGTTGCGGTAGATGGTCTCCCACGAGCCGTCGTCGCGGCGGATGACGCGCGACTTCTCCGGGGGCGTCTCCAGGTAGCGCAGCTCGCAGAACGCGCAATGGCGCCCCATCTCCTCGGGGCGCAGCGGGAGGGGGTGCGGGGAGACCATGCCCAACGGCCGGTTGCCGCGCCCGGGAACGGTCCACACCTGGGTGCCCGTGAACGGGTTGAGCTGCTTGACGGTGCCGTCGCGCAACTCGGTGATGTACTCAGGTTCGCGCGCGAACAGTGCCATGGACTGACACTATCCGCTGGTGGCCCGCGGCGTGGCAGAGTGGAGCCATGACAGATCTTTCGCATCCCAGCACGGAGACCACCGCCTCCCCCTGGCTCGACCTCGACGCCTACGTCGAGGTGCCGCGGATCGGTGCGCTCAGCCTCAGCCCCGACGGCGAGACCCTGCTCTGCTCGGTCCAGGGCGTCAACGCGGACAAGACTGAGTACACCTCTGCGCTCTGGAAGCTGGATCCAGCAGGTGGGCAGCCCGCCACCCGCTACACCCGCTCGGTGCAGGGCGAGGCGGCCGCCGCCTTCCTGCGCGACGGCTCGCTGCTGTTCACCTCGAAGCGCGACGTGCCCGCCGCAGGCGAGGAAGCACCCAAGAAGTCGACGACCGCGCTCTGGTGCCTCCCCGCTGGCGGGGGCGAAGCCTACGTGCTGGCCCGCCGCGACGGGGGCTGGGGCTCGGTGCTGACCGCCCCCGAGTCCGACACGGTCGTGCTCGGCGTGCTGATGCACCGCGGCGTCGAGGACGAGGAGGCCGATGCGGAGAAGCGCGAGGCCCGCTCGAAGAAGAAGGTCGCCGCCATCCTGCACGACGGCTACCCCGTCCGTTTCTGGGACCACGACCTGGGTCCCGAGGCCACGCGCCTCAAGGTCGCCACGCTCGGTGACAACGGCGACCGCACGCTCGAAGACCTCCGCGACCTCACCGGTGACGTGGGCCGCTCCGCGAAGGACGCGGTCCTCTCGCGCGATGGAAGGACCCTCGTCGTGGTGTGGGCCGTGCCCGGTCCGCGCGGCGAAACCACCCGCCAACTCGAGTTGATCGACGTCGCCACTGGAGAGCGCCGCACCTTGGCCGCCAGCGAGGAGCACGAGTTCGGCAGGCCCGTCCTCAGCGACGACGGCGCAACCGTCGCCTGCTCCCGCACTACCCGCTCCTCGTCAAAGACGGCGCCCGACACGGGGCTCTGGCTGATCGACGTCGCCACCGGCGAGGGCCGCACCCTCGCCGACGAGTGGGACCGCTGGCCCGAGCCCCTCGCCTTCTCCCCCGACGGCGGGACCGTCTACGCGACCGCGGACGAGGACGGGGCCTGCCCGATCTTCGCCGTCGACGTCGCCTCCGGCGAGCCCCGCAGGCTGACCGGCGACGGTGCCCACTCATCGGTGCTGCGCAGCCCCGACGGCGCCACGCTCTACGCGCTGCGCACGTCGTACGCCAGCCCGGGCGAGGTCGTGGCGGTGGACGTGACCTCCGGCGAGTCCCGCGTGCTGCCGGCCCCCGTCGAGTACCCGGCGCTGCCCGGCCGCCTCGAGCGCGTCGAGACCCAGGCCTCCGACGGCACCCGCGTCCCCGGCTGGCTGGTCCTGCCCGAGGGCGCGTCGGCCGACAACCCCGCCCCGCTGACCCTCTGGGTGCATGGCGGCCCGCTGAACTCGTGGAACGCCTGGTCGTGGCGCTGGTGCCCGTGGCTGCTCGCCTCCCGCGGCCAGGCGGTGCTGCTCCCCGATCCGGCGCTGTCGACGGGCTACGGGCAGTCGTTCATCAAGCGCGGCTGGGGCCGCTGGGGCGCCGAGCCGTTCACCGACGTGATGGCGCTGACCGACGCCATCGAGGCCCGCGACGACATCCGCGACGACGCATCGGTGATGATGGGCGGCTCGTTCGGCGGCTACATGGCCAACTGGATCGCCACGCAGACGGATCGATTCAAGGCGATCGTGACCCACGCGTCGCTGTGGAACCTCACCAGTTTCGGACCGACGACCGATGCCGCCTGGTACTGGAGCCGCGAGATGACGCCGGAGATGATGGCGAGGTACTCACCCCACCAGTTCGTGGACCGGATCACCACGCCGATGCTCGTCATCCACGGCGACAAGGACTACCGCGTCCCGATCGGCGAGGGCCTCGCCCTGTGGTGGGCCCTGTCCAGCGCCTTCGACGGTGACCCGGCGGACCTGCCGCATCGCTTCCTGTACTTCCCGGACGAGAACCACTGGATCCTGTCGCCGCAGCACGCGAAGGTCTGGTACGACACCGTCCTGGAGTTCGTGGCCGCGAAGCGCGAGGGACGCGCAATGGAGTCGATCGAGCTCCTCTAGGGGTCAGCCGGTCTCGCTGAAGGGAACTGAACCGTAGTCGGTACAGAAGTCCTCAGCCAAGCCAGCCGGCCAGGCGTGAAGGAGTGGCCGGGGGCAGGCGGATGGATGTTCGGGCAGGTGCCAAGCCCCGCCCGCGTCGACGTTCCCCGACAACGCCGCAGCAAAGCGGACCAGCCAGCCCCCGGACACGACTGCGACCCAGCCAGACCACGGTGTCGGGACGGAACCCAGACTCGCCACCGGATCAAAGCAGGGTCTGATGGGGGCCCGACAGGGTTAGGGCGGGCGTTGTGGACCCCGATCCCCAACCCGGCACCACCCGAGCCAAAGAGATCGGGATCCACATGGGCGGGGAGGGCCCCCATCAGACCCTGCGGAAGCAGG
>DURG01000166.1 GCA_012837465.1 Propionibacterium sp.
AGGCGACGAAGCCCGAGCCGCCGCCGATGCCTGCGGCGAGCGTCGCGATGGCGAGCACGCCCGCGACACCGACCCCGCGTCGGGGCTGCTTCGTGCGGGTCGCGCCCTGCGGCTGGTGCTGCGGGCCCGGCTGCGGGTAGCTGGGGTAGGGGCGCGGGGGAGGAGCGGAGCCCTGGAAGCTGGGGCCGTTCGGGTAGCCGAAGCCAGGCCCAGAACCCTGGTACGACGGGCCGGACTGTTGGAACGACGGCCCGGGCTGCTGCGGCTGGGGTCGCTGTTGGGGCTCGGGGCGCTGCTGGGGTGCAGGCCACTGCTGCGGTTGCTGCTCGTTGCTCATGGTGACTCCTCGGGATGCGTCACTTAGTCAAGTACCTAAGTCTGTGAGGTTCCTGTGTGCCTGCTTTGTGCCAACTGCGGCTTTCGCGAGGTACGCGAGTCCTGTTTCGCGAGGTACGCGAGTCCTGTTTCGCGAGGTACGCGCGTCCTGAGTGTTCGCGCGATACGCGAGTCCTGAGTGTTCGCGAGGAACGAGCGAATGTATCGAAGGACGCGGCGCAACGTTCCAACGGCGCTACCTCGCCGTCGTCAGCGTCACCGTGTAGTGCCGGTCCTGCGCGACGACCTTGGTGGGGCCGAGCACCTCGTTGAGCGCCCGGCGGTAGGGGAGGTGGGAGTTGAACACGCACCACAGTTGGCCGCCGGGGCGCAGCACGCGGGCGGCGTCGTCGAACATGGTGATGGTGTCGGTGGAATCCTTCGCGACGCCTTGGTGGAACGGCGGGTTGGTGACGATGGCGTCGAGGCTGTCATCCTCGTAGCCGGCGAGGCCGTCGCCCCAGGTGGCGTCCACGTCGAACTCGTTGACCTCAGCGGCGACGGAGGTGGCGGCCACGGCGGACCAGCTCACGTCGCGGGCCAGCACGTTGTCGAAGCCCTCCTTCGCCAGCCACATGGACACCGAGCCGTTGCCGCAGCCCCAGTCGAGCACGTCGACGGCTTCGAGCGGGTCTGCGTCGCCGCCGCCGGCGAGCGACATCAGCAGCAGGCGGGTGCCTGGATCCACCTTCGTGCCGCCGAACGTGGCTCCGTAGGCCGCGACGGCGAAGCCGAGATCCTCGTGCTCGCGCACCTTGGGCCAGTCTGATTCCAGCCCGAGCGGGCCCCAGGCACGCAGCACGCGCGACTTCGAGCGGCCCAGCGAGGCGGCCACGGCGCCGAAGTGCTTGGCGAGCACCTCGTTCATGGAGCGGTTCATGTGGCGCACCCGCGCGCCGCCCAGGTAGGTCACGTCCTGGGCGCCCTGCACGACGGCGGCGTGCTGGTCCAGCGCGGCGAGGCTCTTGGGGAGGCGGGCGAGCGCGAGGTCCACGCCACCCAGGTCGTCGGGATTGGCGACCAGGAGGTGGGGAGGCGTGGCCATGGCGTCGCGCCAGTCGTCGCAGAACACCCGCACGTCGTCGGTGAGCGTGAGGGCGTCGTCGACCAGTGCGGGCGCGTCGAGCACGGCAACGGCCCGGGCCTCCTCGGGGGCCTCGTCCCAGATCAGGTCGTCGACAGCGTCTCTCATGGTCTCACCCTAGGCAATTCGCACCCCCGCCGCCGACTGGGCGCGCGATCTGCTTGGATGGGTCCAGGACAACACATCCGCGAGGAGACCAGGAAGCCGGGACGAGCCGGCACGGTCGCGCCACTGTGAACCGCCCCCCGGAGGCGGAGAGTCAGGAACTGGATCCCCGCGGTCCGATTGCTGGGGCGCGACATCCCGGCTGAAAGGAACTCCTCATGCACCACGCAGAGGCCCCCTCTCCACCCCGGTGACTGCCGTGGCCACGCCACGACAGCAGCGATTGCGGCATTCGCCGTGTATGTCCTCGACTCCGTCGGGGCTGGGGCTTTCCTGTCTTTCACCCCGGCCCCACGGGGTTGCCCACCACGAAAGCACTAAGAAGGATCCACATGTCGCTCCTCGACGCCACCCTCTCCGCCATCGAACCCGTCTCCGCAGAGGCGCTGGCCGCCGCCGAGGAGCGACAGGCCCAACTCACCAAGCCGGCCGGCAGCCTCGGCCACCTCGAGACGGTCGGCAACAGGCTGGCCGCCATCGCCGACGCCTGCCCTCCGCCGGTGCCCGAACCCGCCGTCATCGGCCTCTTCGCCGGCGACCACGGCGTCTGCTCCCAGGGCGTGACCCCCTGGCCGCAGGAGGTCACCGTCCAGATGATGCTCAACATCGCCGCCGGGGGCGCGGCCATCAACGTGCTCGGCCGCCAGGCCGGCGCCGACGTCTGGGTCACCAACGTCGGAGTCGCCACCGACACCCCCGAGCACGGGAACATCCGCGACCGCCGCGTCCGCCCCGGCACCGCAGACTTCACCCAGGGCCCGGCCATGACCCTCGACGAGGCCCGCGCCGCCGTCGAGGTGGGCATCGAGACCGCCAACGAGGCCATCGACGGCGGGGCCAGGATTCTCCTCACCGGCGAGATGGGCATCGGGAACACCACGCCGTCGAGCGCGCTGATCGCCGTGTTCACGGGCGCGGACGTCGCCACCGTCACCGGCCGCGGCACCGGCGCCGACGACGAGATGCTCAACCGCAAGGTGCAGGTCATCGAGCGCGGCATCGCCCTCCACTCGCCGGACCCGGCCGACGCCCTCGGCACGCTGGCCGCCGTCGGCGGCCTGGAGCAGGCCGCCATCGCCGGCTTTATCCTCGGCGCCGCCGCGCGCCGCGTCCCGGTCATCGTCGACGGCGTCATCGCCTGCTCGGCCGCCTGCGCCGCCGTCGCGTTCGACGACGACGTGCGCGGCTATCTCATCTCCGGCCATGCCGGTGCCGAGCCGGGCATCCAGGCCGCCGTCCAGCACCTGGGCCTGCATCCGCTGGTGGATCTCAACCTGCGCCTCGGCGAGGGCTCCGGCGCTGCCCTCGCCCTGCCCATGGTGCAGGCAGCCGCCCGGCTCCTCGGCGAGATGGCGACCTTCGCCGACGCCGGGGTCTCGGAGGGATGACGGTGCACCCGCAGCCTGAGCCTGCCGCGTCCCATCCGTTCCCTGAGCCTGCTGCGTCCGACGAAGGAGGACCGCGGCAGGTCGAAGGGCCCCCGCAGCCTTCCCGTCGCACAGCGTTGGTGCTGGGCGGGGCGCGGTCGGGGAAGTCGACGTGGGCCGAGGCCCAGTTCGCGGGCGTCGCGGAGGTGGAGTACGTCGCCACGTCGGAACTCACCCCCGACGACGCCGAATGGGCCCATCGCGTCGCGCTGCACCGGGACCGTCGCCCCGCGACCTGGCGCACCACCGAGACCCTGGACCTCGTCTCCGTCCTCGACGCCGCCGACGACACCCCGGTGCTCATCGACTGTCTGGCCGTCTGGTTCGACCGCATCCTCAACGACGCCGGCGCCTGGGGCGACGCCCCGGGCTGGCGCGAGGAGGTCTCCGTGCGGGTGGACGACTTGGTCGGCGCTGTGGCTCGAACCCAGCGCACGGTGCTCCTCGTCAGCAACGAGGTGGGCCTCGGCGTGGTGCCCGCCACGGCGGCCGGCCGCCTCTACCGCGACGAACTGGGCCGCCTGAACATGCGCCTGGCCCAATCCGTGGACGAGGTCTGGTTCTGCGTGGCGGGCATCGCCAAGCGGTGGCAGTGATGCGCTACGCACTCGGGCTGTTCAGCATCATCCCGGTGCCGCCGTTCGAGGTGGACCGACGGGTGGCCGCGCGCGCCATGGCGGGCTTCCCGTGGTTGGGGCTGCTGCTCGGCGCCCTGGCTGCGGCGGTGCTCTACGGCGCCAGCGTGCTGGCCAGCCCCATCCTCGGCGCCATGCTGGGGCTCGCGGCCCTCGCTGGGCTGACCGGTGCCCTCCACCTCGACGGCGTGGCCGACACCGCCGATGGCCTCGGCTCGCGCCGGCCCCCGGACGAGGCGCTGCAGGTCATGCGCAAGTCGGATGTGGGGCCCATGGGGGTCGCGGTGTTGGTGCTGGTGCTCCTGATCGACGCCGCGGCGCTGGCGTCGCTGCCCAGCCCGCTGCTGGGCGCCGTCGCCCTCGCCGGCGGCGCCATGACCGGGCGACTCGCGGTCACCCTCGCCAGCACCTCCCAGCGATCGGCCCGGCGGCAGGGCTTCGGCGCCCTGTTCGTCGGCGTGACCTCCATCGCGACGGCGGCCGTGTCCTGCCTGGCCGTCTCGCTGGCCGTCCTCGGCGGCGTCTGGTGGGCCGGCGGCTACCGCGCGCTGCTCGCGGCCGGCATC
>DURG01000012.1 GCA_012837465.1 Propionibacterium sp.
ACCTGGGTGCCCAGCCTGTCGCGGCCACAGCTGGTGGAGTCGCTGGCAACGGGGATCTCCCGCGCGGGGCGTCTCGAGCCGTTGGGGCCGTTGGATCTCAACCCGGAGGCTGAGCCCCTGAACCGGGCCACGAACAGCGCCTTCCGGGTGCCGCAGGCCATGGCGCAGCGGGTCACGGAGCTGGATGGCCCGGTGTTGCTGGTCGATGACCTGGTGGATTCGCGCTGGACGCTGACCGTTGCGGGCCGGCTGCTCCGCCGGGCCGGCGCGTCGTCGGTACTGCCGTTCGGGCTGGCCAGCGTCGCGTAAGGCTCAGCGCCCGAGCTTCTGGTCGGTCCAGGCTGCCGCGGTGTCCGCGCGCTCCGCACCGTAGACGACGAGCAGTTCCGCCACGTCGGGATACTCTGCGCGGATGGCGTTGGCCGCGCCGATGAAGTCGCCCGCGGCGGCGGTGGCCCGGAAGACGTCCTGGATGTCGGCCGCCAGGTGCCGCTTGGGACGGATGGCGGTGGTGGCGGTGAAGCTCTCCGTGGCGTCGGCCTCCCCCACGGCCGCCACGGCCTGGGCGACGGTGATCTCACCGCTGCTCACCGCGTCGGCCGCCTGCACGAGGGCCACGAGCCGTGCCGCGGCCGTCGGGTTGGCCACCTTGATCCGGTGTCCGTTGATCAACTGGGACAGCATGGGCGCCGAGATGCCCAGGAGCTTGGCCATCTGCGCCTGGTTCAGGCCCAATGCGGCGGAGCACCGCTGCAGCACCTCGTTCAAGGGCGCGCCGTACAACTCGCTCTGCTTGGCACGGACCTGGGCGACCTCGGACATGGATCCATCCTAACCGCTATTTGCACACGTGAACTCAGGCAAAGAGCAACACGCCGGCCACGACGAGCAGCACGATGCCGACGGCGGCCACTCCCAAGGCCACGGCCACCGGCCATCGCGGCGCTCGACGCGCCGGGATCAGCTCCTGGGCGGCCGGGGTGATCGTAGCGATCGGCCCGGGCTCCGCTGGGGTGGGGCCGTCCGGACCCCAGCCCTCGGGCAGGGCGCCCACCTGGTCGAACACCTCCACCGGCTCGTCTGCGTGGGCGGCCTGCGCGGGAACGATGCGCAGTTGGCGGCGCGCCTCCGTCGCTGAATGGGTGCGGGAACCCACCGGGGCCAACAGCCGCGACAGGAAGCCGCCCAGCGCCGTGTCCTGAAGGTCCACCGGCACGGCGGGGGTTCCCAGCCGGGGTGGCCGCTCGCCCGTCAACATCTGCCACAGCACCACTCCTACTGCGTAGAGGTCCTGCAGCGGGTCCGGGTCCGCCCCCTCGGCCGCCTCGGACGCCAAATAGCCGGGCGTGCCCACCACGTGGTGGAGGCGGGTGAGCCTGGGGCTGTCATCGGCCACGGACACGGCCGTGCCGAAGTCGGACACCCGCACGTGGGGTTGCGTGCCGGGCTCCAGCAGGATGTTGTGGGGCTTGATGTCGCGGTGCACCACCTCTGCCCCGTGCACCACCTCCAACGCGGACAGGAGTTGGTCCGTGATCGCCAGGGCCCAGCGCTGCGGCAGGGCGCCGTAGTCATTGAGGAGGGTCGTGAGGGACCCGCCGCGCACCAGCGGCATGGTGAACATCACGCGGTCGTCCTCCCCCACCCAGCCGAGCGGGGCGACGATGTGGGGGTGCTGGAACCGGAGGCCCTGTTCACGGAAGAACCGCACGATTGCCACCGAATCCGCCTGGGACAACACCTTGCCGGCGAGATAACCGCCGTCGCGGTGATCCCAGACACGCCAGACGCTCCCATGGGCTCCCGAACCCACAAGGTCGACCAGTTCGAAGCGCCCGGCATACACGTCTCCCATGACCCACATGATGGCAGAATCGCGGGGACCGCTTGCCAATGAACCTTTACTTATGCAAACATTGCAATTGCAAACAACCCCTAGCGAAGGAACACCACGATGACGACCAGGAAGAGGATCGCCGCCCTCATCGGCGCGACGGCGCTGGCCGCTACCGGAGTTCTCCCGGCTCCCTCTGCCCATGCGCAGCCGGCCGATGACGAGATCGGCTCACTGATGCTCGTCCTCGACGCCTCCGGCTCCATGCGCGACCCCGACGGCACCGGCACCACCCGCATCGCCGCCGCCCACAAAGCACTCACCACCGTCGTCGAAAACCTCCCCGCCCACGCCACCGTCGGCATGCGCGTCTTCGGCGCCCAAATAACCGGCACCCCCATGCCACAAGAAGCCTGCCAAGACACCCAACGCGTCGTCGACCTCGGCACCGACAACAGAGCCCAACTCCTCTCCGCCATCTCCACCTACCAACCCCACGGCTGGACCCCCATCCCCGAAGCACTACGCCAAGCAGCCAACGACCTCGGCCCCGAAGGCAAACGCCACATCATCCTCGTCTCCGACGGCGAATCCACCTGCGACCCCGACCCCTGCGAAGTCGCCGCCGACATCGCCGCCCAAGGCATCGGCCTGACCATCGACGTCGTCGGCCTCAACGTCGACGACAACACCCGCCGCCAACTCACCTGCATCGCCGACGCCGGCAACGGCGAATACGTCGACGCCACCAACGCCGACGAACTCACCGCCGCCCTCGACACCACCACCACCCGCGCCACCCGCCCCTTCGAATACGACGGCACCCCCATCCAGGGCACCCCCGACCTCCAGGACGCACCGCAGATCACCCCCGGCATCTGGACCGACACCGTCGGCCCCGCCCGCACCCCGGACGTCAACCGCTACTACCGCCTCGAACGCACCGTCAAGGACTCCACCCTGCAAGCCTCTGCGGTCACCCTCCTGTCGCGCGACCTGATGGACCACCTGAGGATCTCGATCGTCGACGGCAATGATCACCTGTGCGGGAGCCCGGGAACGGCCATCCGCCACAGCAACAACCTGGGGCTTGCCACCATTGGCGCCGAACTACGCCCATTCGCGGCCTGCTCGGATGAGGACGTCTTCTGGGTGAAGGTCTCACGTGAGCAGGCCGAGGCAACGACCGACCTGCCCATCGAGTTGCGGATCCAGGAATTGCCGGCATTGGCGCCAGGCGAGCCAGGGCCCGAACCCATCATCAGCTTCGAGGGTGACCGCGTCGCCGCGAGCGATCCCATCGAGGTCCAGCCGGGAACCTCCATGGCCACCGCTCCCCTGCTGACGCCGGGGCAGAGCGTGACCACCACCATCCTGCCCAACGAGGTCCAGACCTACCGCGTCCCGGTCGGTTGGGGCCAGTCGGTGCGCGCCACGATGGAACGCTTCGAACGGATCCTCGGGCACAGCGGCTTCCTCAAGCTCGTGGCGCTCTACCCCAGCGGCTCCATCGGAGACTCGCCGGCCTTCTTCTACGCCCGGGAGGCCAGCCATGCCACCGTCGAGACCAAGCCCATCTGGGCCGGCAGCAGCGACGGCGCCAACCCGGCCGGTGACGTGACCCTCATCGTGATCTGGGAGGCGGACAAGGGGGCAGAGGGCGATCCCCTCGACTACACCCTGACCGCCGAGATCGGTGGCGAACTCGAGGACGCGCCGGAATACCTCATCGAACCCATCAGCGCGGCCACGGAACCCGAGCCGGAGCCGACCGACTCCGAGGAACCCAGCCCGTCCCCCGAGCCCAGCGAGGAGGCCAGCACGCCCAGCAACTCCCCCACCCCGGAGGCGACTCCAGATGCCACGGTGACCGAGGCCGCACCCGACGAGGATGCGGGCACCAGCAGCACCGCACTGGCCCTCGCGGGTCTTGGTGGGCTGCTGGTCATCGGTGGCGGCATCACCGCAGCCATGCTCCTTCGCCGACGCCACTGAGAGGACCGAGATGAACCTCCCCAGAACCCTGGCCATCCTGACCGCAACCGCCCTGGCGGCAGGAACCCTCACCGCCCCCGCCGCGCACGCCCAGCCGGCCGACGAGGAGATCGGCTCACTGATGCTCGTCCTCGACGCCTCCGGCTCCATGCGCGACCCCGACGGCACCGGCACCACCGGGTGAAGCGCACGATGAGGGGCTCCACCCTTCAGGCCTCCGCGCTGGGGCTCCTGTCCCGCGAGCACCCCGACGGCATGGAACTGCACTTCGTGACCATGGACGGGGACAGCTGTGGACCGGCAGGAGTACGCACCGGCGGTGGAGTCAGCCAAGTCCTCACCACCGTCGAAACCCGTAGCACCCAACTGTGTCAGGACGAGGAAGAACTCGTGCTGCGCCTCGCCCGCCGCACGGTTGAGGTTCCCGTGGGCGAGATGCCGGTAGAGCTGAGAGTGCGGGAGATTCCTCCCCTGGCAGGCACGGGATCGACGGAACCCCAGGTGGGGTTCGAAGGCCCCAGGGTCCCCGCCTCCGAGACACCTGTCGAGCTCACCCCCGGCTCGTCCATGTCCACTGCCCCGCTGCTGACCACAGGCCAGAGCATCACCGCCAGCATCCTGCCCGACGAGGTGCAGACCTATCGCATCCCGGCTGGCTGGGGCCAGGCGGTCCGGGCGACCCTCGAGCAGCCCACCAGGATCGAGTCCGTCCCTGGCGACCTTCCAGGCAGCCTTCGGTTGCAGCTCATCCACCCCAGCGGCCACTTGGAGGCGGGGTCGCGGGCGGTTCCGGTCTATGGTGGCGGCGAAGTGACCGACGAGACGACCGCCATGTGGCCCGGCGGCAGTCAGGGAGCCGATCCGGCGGGCGACGTGGTCGTGGTGGTCTATTGGCACGGCGGCACCGACAGGGAGCGCGAGCCCGTCGGCTACACGCTCACAGCAGAGGTCGCCGGGGAACTTCTCGAAGCGCCGGAGTACCTGGCCGAGCCCCTCGCAGCCGTCGACTCTCCTGAGCCGCAGCCGACGGACAGCGAGCCATCCAGCCCCTCGCCCGAGCCGGCGCAGGAGAAGACTCCACAGACCGCCCCCTCAGAGACGGCGCCGGAGACAACCGAAACCCAGACGTCGTCCGACGAGGACGACGGCTCCAGCAGCACGCCACTGATCCTCGCGGGGCTGGGCGGTCTGCTGGTCATCGGTGGCGGGGTCGCCGCGGCCCTCCTGCTGCGGAGGCGCCGCTGACGGCTACTCGCCGAGGATGCCCTGGACGAAGCCCTCGGGGTCGAACGGGGCCAGGTCGTCGACGCCCTCGCCGAGGCCCACGAGCTTGACGGGCACACCCAGCTCGCGCTGGACCTGGATGACGATGCCGCCCTTGGCGGAGCCGTCGAGCTTGGTCAGCACGATGCCGGTCACGTCGACCACCTCGGCGAAGATGCGCGCCTGGGTCATGCCGTTCTGGCCGGTGGTGGCGTCCAGCACGAGCAGCACCTCGTTGACGGGGGCCTTCTTCTCGATGACGCGCTTGACCTTGCCCAGCTCGTCCATGAGGCCGGTCTTGGTGTGGAGGCGGCCTGCGGTGTCGACGATCACGACGTCCACGCCGTTGTCGACGCCCTTGGCCACGGCGTCGAAGGCGACGGAGGCCGGGTCTGCGCCCTCGTGGGAGCGGATGGTCTCGACGCCCACGCGCTCGCCCCACGTAGCGAGTTGTTCGGCGGCGGCGGCGCGGAAGGTGTCGGCGGCGCCGAGTGTGACGGTCTTGCCCTCGGCGACGAGCACGCGGGCGAGCTTGCCCACGGTGGTGGTCTTGCCGGTGCCGTTGACGCCGACCACGAGGACCACGGCGGGGTCGCCGTCCTTGGCGGGCGTGAGGTTCAGGGAGCGGTCGAGTGACGGGTCGACCAGCTTGAGCAGTTCGCGGCGCAGGACCTGCTTGGCCTTGGCCGGGTCGGCCACACCGTCGATGGCGAGCTCCTTGCGGAGGGCCTCGGTGAGTTCGGTGGTGGGGCCGACGCCCAGGTCCGAGGAGATGAGGGTCATCTCGAAGTCGTCCCAGACCTCCTCGTCGAGCTTGTCAGCGCTCAGGAGGTCGCCCAGCGCCCGGGCCAGGGCGTTGTTGCTGGTGGCCAGGCGGCGGCGCAGGCGGGCCCAGCGGGAGCCGGGCGCTTCGGGTTCCTCGACTGCGGGTTCGACGACGGCCGGTTCGGGCTCCGCCTCGACCACCGGCGGCACCGGCTCGACGGCGACGGGCTCGTCACCGAGTGGCTCGACCTCCTCGGGCGCGACGACCGGGGGTTCCACCTCGGTGGGCTCGAGTTCCGGCGTGTCCTCCGCCTCGAGTTCGCGTTGCTTGCGGCCATCGATCGTGATGATGATGCTCGCGATGATGATCGCTACACCGATGACGCCGATGATTACCCAGAAAAACCAATCCACGCCGACATCCTAGCGGGGCGGTTCAGCCAGCGTGTTCGGCCAAGCGCTGGGACACGACGGTGGAGATGCCGTCTCCGCGCATGGTCACGCCGTAGAGCGAATCGGCGATCTCCATGGTGCGCTTCTGGTGCGTGATCACGATCAGCTGGGATGAGGCGCGCAGTTCCTCGTAGATGCCGAGCAGGCGGCCGAGGTTGGCGTCGTCGAGCGCGGCCTCCACCTCATCGAGGATGTAGAACGGGCTGGGCCGGGCGATGAACAGCGACACGAGGAACGCCACGGCCACCAGGGAGCGCTCGCCGCCGGACAGGAGCGAGAGTCGCTTGACCTGCTTGCCGGCGGGCCGGGCCTCGACGTCGACGCCGGTGGTCAGCCAGTTGCCGGGATCCGTCAGCACCAGCTTCCCCTCGCCGCCGGGGAACAGCCGGGCGAAGACCTTCTCGAAGCTTTCCTCCACGTCGCGGTAGGCGGCTTCAAAGACCTCCTGGACGCGCTTGTCGACCTCGGCGACGATGTCCATCAGGTCGGAGCGGGTCTGGCGCAGGTCGTCGAGTTGCTCGGCGAGGAACTGGTGCCTGGCCGTCATGGCGTCGAACTCCTCGAGGGCCAGCGGGTTGACCCGGCCCAGGACGGCCAGGTTGCGCTCGGCCTTGCGCAGGCGCGAGGTCTGCTGGTCGCGGTCGTAGGGAACGGGCTCGGGTTGCTCGTCATCCTCGGTCAGCGCCGTGCCGTCGGGGCGGGTGATGACCGGCACGAGCTCATCGGGGCCGTACTCCGTGACCAGTTGCTCTGGCTCGAGGCCGAGTTCGCTGAGCGCCCGGTCCTCCAACTGCTCGATGCGCATGCGGTGCTCGATGCGCACCATCTCGTCGCGGTGGGCCCCGCGCACAATCTCATCCATGCGCTGCGAGGCGGCCTTCGACGCGTGCCTGGCTTGCGTGGTGCCGGACTCGGCCTCTCTTCGTGCCTGGTCGGCGGCGTCGCGCTGCGCGGCCGCCTTCTGCCGGGTCAGCTCCACCTTCTCGGCCAGGATCAGCGCAGCCTC
>DURG01000167.1 GCA_012837465.1 Propionibacterium sp.
CGCCCGGGGTGGCGACGCAGAGGAAGTCCTTGGGCTGGTCCCGCTCGTACTGGTCCAGGGCCTCCTGCTGCCAGGCGCGCAGGGACGACGCGGTGCCCCACGCGGCGCGTTGGGGGAAGGCGGGGGACAGGTGCTCCAGGGCCGAGGACGACATACGGGGGCCGACTCTAACGAGCAAAACCCACCTTGCAAAGCATCCGCGTGTCCGCTTGACGGAGCCTTCTGGTCAAACGATGCCGGCCAGGACGAGCCCTGCGCCGAAGACGTTGGCGACGGCGTGGATGAGGTACGACGGCCAGAGGGAGCCGCCCGCCATGCAGGAGAAGAACCCCCTGCCGCGTCGTCCTGTGACCAGCCACCAGATGAGGGGAATGGTGAGGAACAGGACCGTTTGGAGCAGTGCCGAGATGAGTTGGTTGACGAACATCGCCGTCCCCTTTCCGTGGACCTTGCCGTTGCCTCCACCATCGCCGTTTCGGCGGCGTGGGACATCGGGCGAAGGGCTCCTTCAGGGGTGGCGAAAGTAGGGCCCAGCTCCGTCGAAGGGTGACTGGCTCAGGGAGCGGCTACGACATGCGGATGGCGGCGCCGAGGTCCTTCAGCTTGAGTTCCTGCGCGAGCGCGAGGTACAACTCGGCACACGCGAGGGCGTCGACGACGGCGTCGTGGCCCTTGTAGGTGGGCAGCCCGGCCCGCACGCGGAGCTTCCAGAGGCGCAGGGCGTCGCGGGGGTGGTCCTCGTCCATGCCGAGGGCGCGCAGGCCCAGGCCGAGGGTGTCGACGGCGCGGATCGTGATGCTGATGTCGTAAACGCGTTTGACCGCGGCGGTGAGAAAGCCCACCTCGATCGCGGCGTGGTGCGCGAGCAGCACCCGGCCGGCGAGGCGGTGGAAGATCTGGTCAAGCGCCTCCTCCGTGGTCACGCCGTTGGCGAGCACCTCGTCGTCGGTCAACTGGTGGATGATCGCCGACTGGCCCACCCCCTCGCCGGGGTTGACGAGGAAGTTCTCGCAGCTGCCCAGCGGGATGCGCAAGCCGTTGACGTCGACCATGCCGACGGAGATCACCCGGTCGGTGCCGGGCATGAGGCCGGTGGTCTCGAAGTCGATGCCGAGCAGCGGGATCTCGGTGACGGCCGTGTCCCGTGGGGGCTTCGGGGTCTCCAGGAAGCGGCGCAGCCCGCCGTCGGGCACCTTGTCGGCGAGCCCGGCGTTACTGCGCTTGAACGGCCACCTCATGAGATGTACTGCGTCTGGAAGGCGACGTTGAGCGCGGACTGCGCCTTGCCGACGATCACGAACGCGTCCCGCAGCGAGCGGCGCTCGAAGTCGGAGAGGTCCTCGGGGTTGATGTAGTTGTCCGGCGCCTTGCCTGCCTCCACCAGGCGGCCCTGGTGCTCGAGGCGCGTGTAGCCCAGGAACTCGTGGGCGTCGAGCAGGTTCTCCACCTCGGCCCCGTGCTCCGCGGCGGCGATGAGTCGCGCCCGGGTGCCGACCTGCGGGAGGGCCCAGCGCAGCGCGTAGATCCGCGCGACGTCGACGATGGGGTTGATGCCGCCCAGCTTGATGTCGAGGCGGTCGCGGTGGTCGCCGCGCTTCTCCACCACGAAGCCGCGCAGGAACCCGACGGGGACCTCGGCCGC
>DURG01000168.1 GCA_012837465.1 Propionibacterium sp.
AGATGGCCGGCCAGTTGGGCGCCTTCTGGCCGCGCCCGAAGGAGCGCAAGGAAGGTGGCGGCGAGGTCGCCCCCATGGAATCGGTCATGTCGAGCGGCGAGTTCGGGGAGGTCAGCCGCGACGGCCTGGGCCACCTCACCCGCGTGTTCGGCAGCGCCCCGGTCACGGTGGAGGAGGGCGTGGGCAACCTCGCCAGCTTCCAGCGCCACGTCGTCGACCGCTCCCGCTTCAACATCCCCGCCATCGCGCACGAGGAGTGCCTCACCGGCCTGACCGCCTGGCGCGCCACGGTCTACCCCGCGGCCATCGCCTGGGGCGCGACGTTCGACCCCGAGCTCATCGAGGAGATGGCCAGCGCCATCGGCCAGGACATGGCCGCGCTCGGCGTCCACCAGGGTCTCTCCCCGCTGCTCGACGTGGTGCGCGACTACCGCTGGGGCCGCGTCGAGGAGACCATCGGCGAGGACCCGTTGCTCGTCGGCACGCTCGGCACCGCCTACGTCAAGGGCCTGCAGGGCGCTGGCGTGCTCGCCACGCTGAAGCACTTCGTCGGCTACTCCGCCTCCCGCGCGGGCCGCAACCACGCGCCCGTCAGCATCGGCACCCGCGAGATCGAGGACATCCTCCTGCCGCCGTTCGAGATGGCCGTGCGCGAGGGCCGGGTCGCCAGCGTGATGAACTCCTACTCGGACCTCGACGGCGTGCCCGCCGCCGCCAGCCGCCACCTGCTCACCCACGTGCTGCGCGAGCGTTGGGGCTTCGAGGGCACCGTCGTGTCCGACTACTGGTCCGTGAGTTTCCTGCACGCGATGCACCGCGTCGTCGACGACCTCACCGAGGCCGGCGCGCTCAGCCTGCATGCCGGCATGGACGTCGAACTGCCCGAGACGGGCGCGTTCGCGCACCTCGAGGAGGCCGTCGAGCGCGGCATCCTCGACGAGGCCGACATCCGAGAGGCCGCGCGCCGCATCCTGCGCCAGAAGGCCCAGTTGGGCCTGCTCGACGAGGGCTGGGACCCGGCCACCGCCGGCGCCGCCATCGACCTCGACAGCCCGCGCAACCGGGCCATCGCCCGCCGCGTGGCCGAGGAATCCGTCGTGCTGCTCGCCAACGACGAGGGCCTCCTGCCCCTGCAGGAACCCAGGAAGATCGCCCTGCTCGGCCCCATCGCCGACGACGCGCTGACGTTCCTGGGTTGCTACTCCTTCCCCAATCACGTCATGCAGCGCCACCCCGACATGGAGATGGGCCTGGATCTCGTCAACCTGGCCGACGCCGTGCGCGCGGAGTTCGTCGACGCCGAGGTCGCCGTCGAAGCCGGCGTGCCGATCCTCGAGCCCGACACCTCGGGCATCGACGCGGCAGTCGAGGCCGCGAAGAACGCCGAGGTCGCCATCGTGGCGGTCGGCGACAAGGCCGGCATGTTCGGCAAGGGCACCTCCGGCGAGGGCTGCGACGTCGTCGACCTCAGCCTGCCCGGCGTGCAGGCCGACCTCGTCGAGGCCGTGCTCGCCACCGGCACGCCCACCGTGCTGCTGGTCGTCTCCGGACGCCCCTACTCGCTGGGCGCCTTCGCGGGCCGCGCGGCCGCCGTCGTGCAG
>DURG01000013.1 GCA_012837465.1 Propionibacterium sp.
CCCCGACGCGGGACCCGCCTCGGAGGAGCAGCAGGCGGCCGTGACCGCCGTCGCCGACCAGGACGCCTTCAACTGGGGCTACGACCCGTACCACTACTCGACGCCCGAGGGCTCCTATGCCTCCGACGCGAACCAGAACGGCGGCGCCCGCACGTCGGCGTTCCGCGAGATGGTGGGCGGCCTGCACCGCATGGGCCTCCAGGTGGTGCTGGACAAGGTCTACAACCACACCGCCCAATCCGGGCAGGCGGACAAGTCCGTCCTCGACCAGGTGGTGCCGGGCTACTACCACCGCCTGAGCCTCACCGGTTCCGTCGAGAAGTCGACGTGCTGTGAGAACGTGGCGACCGAACACCAGATGGCCGAACAACTCATGGTCGATTCCGTGGTCACCTGGGCCCGCGACTACCACGTCGACGGGTTCCGTTTCGACCTCATGGGCCACCATTCGCGCGCCAACATGGAGGCCGTGCGCGCCGCCCTCGACGAGCTGACGCTCGAGGAGGATGGGGTCGACGGCAAGAACATGTACCTGTACGGCGAGGGCTGGAACTTCGGCGAGGTCGAGAACAACGCCCGCTTCCACCAGGCCACCCAGGGTCAGCTGAACGGCACCGGCATCGGCGCGTTCAACGACCGCCTGCGCGACGCCGTCCACGGTGGCGGGCCGTTCGACTCGAACAAGGCCGAGATGCAGGGCTTCGGCACCGGTCTCTACACCGATCCCAACGGTGTGACGACCCGTACCGAGGACGAGCAACTCCAGGACCTGCGCCACCGCCAGGACCTCATCCGCCTGGGCATGGCCGGCAACCTGGCCGAGTACTCGTTCGAGACGTCGGCCGGCACGGTCCAGAAGGGCAGTGAGCTCGACTACAACGGCGCCCGCGCCGGCTACGCTTCGCAGCCGCACGAGTCCGTCAACTATGTCGACGCGCACGACAACGAGACCCTGTTCGATCTGGCCATGTGGAAGCTGCCAGAGGGCTCGACGATGGACACGCGGGTGCGGATGAACACCGTGTCCCTGGCCACCGTCGCGCTGGGGCAGTCGCCGTCGTTCTGGCACGCGGGCACGGATCTGCTGCGCTCGAAGTCCATGGACCGCGACTCCTACAACTCGGGCGACCACTTCAACACGCTCGACTGGTCCAGGCAGGACAACAACTTCGGCGTGGGCCTGCCGCCCGCGGAGAAGAACGCCGAGCAGTGGGACAAGATGCGCACCTACCTCGAGGACCCGGCCAACAAGCCCGCCCCTGAGGACATCGCCTTCTCCCGTGCCCGTGCGCTCGAACTCCTCGAGTTGCGCAGTACCTACCCGCTGCTGACCCTCGGCTCCGCCGCGGCGATCAACGAGAAGGTCACCTTCCCGAACGCGGGCGCCGACCAGACGGCCGGCCTGATCCTGATGCACGTCGACGACACCGTCGGCGCGGATGTGGATCCCGCGGTCGACGGCCTGCTGGTGGCGGTCAACGCGTCGCCCGAGGCCATCACGGAGAAGGTCGACGACATGGCCGGCGTGGCGTTGGAGCTGTCGCCTGTCCTCACCGAGGGCGACAACGCCGATCCGGTGCTGGCCGCTACCGCCTGGGACGCCGCCACCGGCACCCTGACAGTCCCGGCCCGCTCCGCCGTCGTGCTCGTCGAGGCGCAGGACCCCAAGCCGTCCGACCCGCCGGAGTGGGTGCGCACGGCGCCGTACACGGTGCCCGGGTTCCACATGAACCTCAACGGCCGCGACTGGTACACCAGCTGCGAGAAGTACTCGCAGACCGAGCGGTGCCGCACGGAGATCTGGGCCACCCAGGTGCGGATCGTCGACGGCAAGTTCGTCCGCAAGACGGGCTGGTACTTCAACAACCTGACGTACCTGCCGTACATGAAGCGGGCGCAGTGGGCGCACAACCCGCTGGGCTTCACCAACGAGTGGACCGCCGCCGACGGCCGCAAGTGGCGCACCGAGTGCGACACCGCCGCCACCGGCCGCGGCGGCTGTCGGTCCTGGATCCTGTCGACGGTCTACACGGCAACGCCGAAGGCGTCGGGCGGCTACACCTTCGGCCAGCGCAACCAGTGGGTGTTGAACAACATCGTGATGTTCAAGCCCAACTGATCCTGATGACGCACTGCGGGGGAGTGACCAACCGGTTGCTCCCCCGCAGTGTCGTGTCGGGGTGGTGGGTTGTCAGCGCGACAGGGAGCGCAGCATCCGGTGCATCCCGACGCCGCCCCAGCTCTCGCCGGCGGGGTGGCTCTCGTCGAGGTTCGCGAACCCGCGCCTCAGGTAGAAGCGCTGGGCCCTCTCATTGGCGTCGATGATCCACAGGTACATCGGGCGCCCGTCGTCGACGTTGGCGAACAGCGCATCGGCCAACCCCGTGCCATGGAACTCGGCATCGACGTAAAGCCTGTCCAACTGGCGCCCGGTGGGCGCATCGGCGAAGCCGAGCTGCACCTCCCACTGCTGCGGGCCATCGACGATCGAGGCGATGCCGACGATCCGATCCTTGACCTTCGCGATGAGGGCCCGCGACGTGCCGGGGTTCGCGAAGCGCTCGGCGAGCCCCGGAACCCACTCGTCGCGGTAGGTGCGCTGCCGTTCGAGGAAGTCATCCGGCACGATCCCGGCATAGGTGGTTGCCTGCTGGGTGAGCAGGAACTCAAACCAGCCTTCGGCGTCGTCAGGCTTCGGCGTGGTCAAGACGGGTACGGGCACACCCACATGTTAGCGATAACACCGATGCAGCGCAGCATCGTTCGCCCGCCGTCGTCGGGCATTGTGAAGTTGTGCGGGGGAACAGGCGCACAACTTCACTCTGCCCGGCCCGGTGACCGCCCGTCCGGCGAGGCTGGGCGCCGAGCGGGGGTCAAGCTGGCAAGCTTGGCCCATGAGCTTGTTGGAGGTCATTGCGCTGCACGCCGCAGATGCCGAGCGCGCCGAGGCCGGGGGAGCCGATCGCATCGAACTGCTGGGCACCATGGACGACGACGGCCTGTCGCCTGAGCCCCGCAACGTCGACAAGACCCGACGCGCCACGTCGATCCAGATCAGGCCCATGGTGCGCCTCCGCGCCGGGTTCGGCACCGACGGCGGGGAGGTCACACGCCTCAAGGGGCTCATCGCGGCGTACCAGGACGCGGGCGCCGACGGCGTGGTGCTCGGCTTCCTCAACGGCGTCAACAGGGTGGACCTCGAGGTGGTGGGCGAACTCGTCGGGGACGGCTCGTTCCCGTGGACCTTCCACCGCGCGATCGACCACTGCCTCGACACCGACCAGGCGTGGCGCGACGTGCGCACACTGCCCGGCCTGACGCAGGTGCTCACAGCAGGCTCCGTGCGAGGCGTCGAACAGGGCCTCGAGGGGCTGCTGCGCCGCGCGAAGTCCGATCCCGAGGTGGCGAAGCTGGTCATGGCCGGGGGTGGGCTGAGGCCCGAGCACGTGCCCTGGCTGGTGCGCTCCGGGGTTCGCGCGTTCCACATCGGTTCCCCGGCCCGCCCGGGTGGCTCGTTCAAGGCCTACGTCGACTCCGAACTCGTGGACAGTTGGCGCGACCTGATCGACACCGAGGTCGCCCATGCCCGACGCGCCCAGTAGCCGCCGCGTCAAGCGCCGCCGCGGGGCACGGGTGATCGTGCTCGCGCGGGAGGTTGGGACGCGGGGGGTTTCGACACGGGCCGGCGACTCCGTCGCTGGGCCCGGCTCAACCAGCGGGTTGCCCGGCTCGACCAGCGTGCTGCTGCAGGGTGACACCGACCCGGGCATCCCCGGCTCCCGCTTCTGGCAGACGCCGGGCGGCGGCATCGACCCGGGGGAATCCGCGCGCGAGGCCGCGGCGCGCGAGTTGTACGAGGAGACCGGGCTCGCCATCGACCCCACCGACCTCGGGGAGCCCATCGCCACCCGCACTGTCGCCCATGGCTACTCTGACCGCATCCTCATCCAGCACGAGACCTACTTCCGGTTGCACGTTGAGCGGTTCGAGCCGGTGCACGCGGCGCTGAGCCCCGCCGAGGTCCGCCGGCGGGTGGCGACCGCCTGGCACCCCCTGGACGACCTGCCAGAGCACGTCTGGCCCGCCGAACTGGCCGCCATCGCCCGCCACGACGGGGCGCCGCTGGACCTGGGTGAGGTGGAGGAGTCGACCGTGCCTGTTGAGGCGGCTCAGCGGTCCTTGAGCGAGTAGACGAGGAAGCCGATCCCGCAGCCCAGCGCGATCAGGCCCCACAGACCGCTGAACATCCGCCAGTCGTACGGGCTCAGCATGAACTGCAGCAGTAGCCCGCCGACGCCGCTGCTGAGCGCCATGGAGCCCACTGCCTTCGTCAGTGCCTTGGTGCGCAGCCCGATCACGCCGGCGACGGCCAGCATGAAGGCCGCGGTGCCGGCCGCGAAGAAGCCCACGAGGCACAGGCCGGCCGCCACGCGGGCGAGCGTGCGGACGCTTTGGTCCACGCGCGGCGCGGGCTGCATGCG